>CAZWMY010000007.1:0-73677 GCA_964635025.1 uncultured Desulfobacula sp.
AAAAATTAGAATCTTTTTTTGAGTATGTGTTTTAGCGGCCCTTGTGTCACCACTTCAAGGGTAAACAGGCCACAGATTCAGATAAGGAGTAAAAAATGGAAAATATCGGTTTTGATAAAAAGCTTTATATCGGCTCCATCGGTATCATCTTTCTCACCATCCTGATCATCGCGGTTGTGAATTTTTATCAGAGCAAAAATTCTTTTCTTGCCAAAGGGCAGACCAGTATCCAAAACGTGTCGGATGTCCTTTTAAAAACCGTTCAACTCAAATACAATCTTCAAAAAGAAAAAATCGAAGCCGATATGGGGGCCCTGATTTCCGAAAGCAAAAGCCTCGGAAACACAATGGTTGTAGCTTCCAGAACCGCTGATATGGATGCTTATGATATCAATTCAGGTGCAAAAGAAAAATTAACCATTCCAAAGGTCATTTTCGGGCTTAAATTTGCGACTGCCGAATTTGAGACAGTGGACAAAATAGGCCAATTCAGTACATCGGATATTGCCATATACCAGATCCATGAAGATAAACTGATTGAGGTTTCCTCAAACATAAAAAAAGCGGATGACTCAAGAGAAATAGGCGGATATTACAAATCCGACACTGATGCTTACAAATCCATGATGGAGGATAAGCCCTACCAGTTTATAACCAATAAGGGTGCTGAAATCTCCATGCAGGTTCTTCAGCCGTTCAGAGAACACATGGAAAAAAAGATAGCCGGTGCGTATTCAATTACAAGCAAAATCCTGACCAGTGACCTTGTTGAACTCGTCAACAAGGTCACTGTCGGGGGACAAGGGTATTCTTTTATTTGTAATTCGGAAGGCCAGATCCTTGTACATCCGGAAAAAGCTTACCTGTCAATGAAAGTTCAGGATTTTAAAAACGGTAAAAGCATTCTGAATGGGAAATCCGGGTTTGCCACCTATGAACATGATGGGAAAGCCTATGATGCCTACGCCACATATTTTGCACCATGGGATATCTATTTTACCGTTGCCGTATCTGAAGAAGAGCTCATGACCGGTGTCAATAAACAGATTTTCACCGGAGCCGCCATCAGCGGAACCATGGCCCTGATCATCGGGGTATTGATCATCGGGTTTATGAACCGGCAATTGATGAAAAATATGAACGGAATGGCCACTCTTGCCAAAGAGGTTTCAAAAGGCAATTTTCAGTACACCTTTACATATGAAGCAAAGGATGCCATCAAAGATACGGTTGATTCCATGAATGAAATGGTCAAGGGCCTTGCCCAGATGATCAAGGATCTCAATTCCGGTGTCCATACGTTGAGTTCGGCTTCCGGTGAATTGAACACGATTTCAGATAAAATGACCGTGGGCTCAGAATTAACCGTTTCCAAGGTCAATACTGTCGCTTCAGCCGCAGAAGAAATGAGTGTGAATATGGATTCCGTGGCTGCAGCCATGGAACAAGCCAGCACCAACGTCGAGATCGTTGCCAACGGCACTTCGGACATGAGCAAAAATATAGAAAAGGTTGCACAGAATTCCAACCACACCCGTGAAATAACCAACAAAGCAGTTGAAAAAGCTCTTAAGACATCAAAACGGGTCAGCGAGCTGGGACGGGCAGCTGAAGCCATTAATAAAGTGACCGATACCATCAACGGCATCTCTTCACAGACCAATCTTCTGGCTTTGAACGCAACCATTGAGGCGGCAAGGGCGGGCGAAGCCGGAAAAGGGTTTGCCGTTGTGGCCAATGAGATCAAGGAGCTTGCAGGACAGACCGCCCGTGCAACGGAAGATATCGCAAAGAATATTGAAGAAATACAGGGTCAGATCGGTGGTGCCGTCACTGAAATCCAGGAGATTACCAAAATCATCAACCAGATTAATGATTTTGTCAATGAAGCGGCAGCGGCAATAGAGCTTCAAACCACCACCACCAACGCCATTGCAGAAAATATTAACCAGGTTTCCCAGGGGATTCAGGAAGTGAATGTAAATGTCAGCCAGAGCTCTGAAGTCTCCGGCCAGGTGGCCCGGGAAATCAGCGATGTCCTGACTGCATCCCAGGAAATCAACAGTTTATCTTCAACCGTTAAAGATAAAGCAGGTCTTCTGAATGATGTCATGCTTCAGTTAAGGGCCATGACTGAAAAATTTAAAATTTAGGGACGGCATCAAACCACTTTTAGCAATGCCTCAACTTCCTGCATATTGACGGCAAACCGGGCAATGATCCGTGAAATATCATCGGCTTGCATGCCCAGTTCGTTCATGGCCTGCTCGTTAAACCGATAGGCAAGGCCATCGGAACCCACGCCAATGCCGATCATCATGCAGATGCAATCCGCCAGATAAACGGCTGCAATCTCTTTGTCCTTAACCATGGAAATATCCGTGAGATGGTGATGCCGGATAATTTTGACCATTTTGGGGGAAAATTTCCACATCTTTGCAATCATGCCGCCCAGCTCGGCATGATCCACCCCAATGATTTTTTTCTCGGCTTCTCTGAAACTTAACCCCTCTCCCATCACCAGGGCGGATATTTTTTCAAACGAATCAAGAACAAATCGGTCCAGAACCGTTTTCCCAATATCCTTTAAAAGGGCTGCCGTGAAAATCGTATTTTTATTGTTCAGCGACAGGCGAACCGCTATTTGTTTTGCAATCAATGCCGAAGATACGGAATATTTCCACATAGCCCCTTCATGCAGCCCATATCCTTCCTGTTTGCCGGACAAAAGCTGAACCCCGGATTTCATTAATACAATTTGAACGACTTGATCAATACCCAGAAGGCTTACGGCATCCCTGACCGATTCGGCAGGTTGTTTCAGCCCGAAATAAGCAGAATTGCAGGTTCTTAATATACCGGCCGTGACGGCAGGATCATATTGAATAATATTGGCCACTTCAGCCAATGAACTGTCAGGGTTGTCAACGACTTCAAGGATCTGATGAATGACGGCCGGAATGGGTTTAAGACTTTTTATTTCTTTTACCAGTTCCTGAATCGCACTCATATTTTTTCCTTAGAAAATCCGGATGCCCTTTACCTGCTTTAGCACTATCTCCCTTTACCAGGGAAGCAAACCATTGGCAATCAAATTTTCTTTTGGAAAAAAATATCTAATTTAAACTTTCTTTTAACAGATCCGGAATCTTATCCGGCAGGATTTTTATGATTCCCGGCATCACGGTATTTCGTCCGTTGAGCTTTGCCTTGTAGAGCATGGCATCGGCATCCTGAATAAGCCGTGTCATATCGGAATTCCGGTTTATTTCAGAAACACCGAAGCTGGCTGTAATTTTTATCTTGGCATCACCGTAAACGATCGGTTTCCGGGAAATCTTGATTCTTAACCGGTCTGCAAGCTCCATGGCCTTGATTTTATCTGTTTCCGGCAGGATGGCGATAAATTCCTCACCGCCGTACCGGGCAAGAATATCACCGGTTCTCATGTTTTGTTTTACAATGTCGGATACTTCCTTTAGAACCTTATCGCCTGCGGGATGCCCATAAGTATCATTTATTTTTTTAAAATGATCCAGATCAAACATAAACACGGACAATTTTGTCTTATGTCTTACAGCTCCGGAAATATTCCTGTTCAGCTGATTTTCAAATTCCCGTCTGTTGTAGCATCCGGTCAAAGGATCAATAGATGCCGCATCCCTAAGGTTTTCCATTTTCATTTGCCGGGAAAGAGCACCGGAAGCACCCTGGAGAATCAGACTAATAATTTCATCATGATAAAGGGAAAGCGGTTTTTGTGCCAGCATATAAAGCCTGAACCTTACGTTTTCCTCACACAGTTCATAATATAAAAGGTCTTTCATATCAAAAAAAACTTCAGGCTCATCTTCATAAAACTTGTGATTCAGGTAGTTGAGAACCTCTTTGTTTTCAATATTGAAATCCTTCAGGATAATCTCTTCCAGCGATTTTTTATACATCCGGGGATCAAGCCAGACATCCACCCTGCCGTCTTTTTTCATGACAAAGGCAAAAAGCCTGTAATTCAGGATATCTTTTAAACAAAGGGCCATCTCATGAATGATGTCTTCAGGGGTTTGTTTTTTATTCAGCATAAGAATATGCTGTGTCAGTTTTTTATGATCAGCCTGTTTTTTTGCTGCATTAAACATCATGGAAACCACTGCCGTCACTCTTCCGGATAAGCGCCCCCCGAATAATCGCTCCAATGTCTGCTTCATTTTTTCCCCTTATTTCAATTCATTTCAGGTCAAAAAAGGAATAAAGCAATACTTGTGCCTATGCCGCAATGCAAACAAAAATGGTTAAAATTCAGATAGTTAATACTATTCAAGGATTTTTTTTAGTCTCGATCGCCAGGAAAGATCTTCCTTGTGTCACAAATTTGACGCCTTGTTTTAAAAGCGTTTATCAGGTTTTCCCGAATTTGACGTGAACCGCTGTTCCCCCGGAATGATAACAATCTTCAGGGGTTGTACAGGCCGGACAAAGCCTTATGTCACCAGGGCAGGCGTCGCTTTCCTGAGGAATGACCGGACACCGGGTTGAGTCGATTTTAAGGGAAAAATGGTAGCGTTCGGAAAAAATCTTGATTCTTAAAAGATCAAACCCCCGGCCGCCTGCATTAAAATCATAGGGTTCTTTTGTGGAATAATTGGCAGATTCCGGTGGGGTGAAATAGTTTTCCAGTATCAGTTGGCGCTTTTCTCTGGTAAGTCCGATGCCAAAATCCTTAACGATCAGCTCCGGCTGATTATCGGCGGTTTTCAGGGTGATTTCTATTTTCCCGCCGTCGGGCGTGTATTCAACCGCATTCCGGATAAGACCTTTTGTAACGATGTCCAGGATTTCAATGGGAATATGGATCGGAGCGGTTTTTTCAATCTTTATGTCCAAAACACAATGGCGATGGGAAAAATCAGGTCTAAGCCGGCTGATCCGGGCTGAGAGATATTTGTTAAGATGGATGGTTTTGGATTTGAAATCCTTTGGGTTGAAAAGACGTTCCAGGGTGGTGTGAACCTTTTCAACAATGTCTTTATGGTCTGTTTCAATCTCAAAGAGTGAATTTAATTCATCTTTGCAGGCATCCAGAAGCCGGGTCAGGATAGGATAGGCTTTGAAATTTTTCTTTCTTAAAAGATCTTCCACCTCATATTGAATATCCAATATACGCTGAAGATTTCTTTGCCCCCGGTTCAGAATATTTTCAAAAGGACTCATATTGACGCCCATGGCTGTCAATTTCCTTGTGAGAAGGCTCATGGATGCATTGATCACGGAAACAGGGGTTTTCAATTCATGGGCAAGGTGGTTGATGACTTTGTCTTTTGCCCGGTTCAGGGTTTTCAGCTCTTTATAGGATTTTCTTAACTCTTCGTTGATCCTTGTGTTCTCAATGGGCAGGGCAATGGTGCTGGTCACCATGGTTAAAAGTTCCATATCCGTTGGTTCAAATTGACCATGAAGCTTATTCACAACGGAAACCACGCCAATGGTCCGGTCCTGGAGTTGAATGGGGACAGAGAGCATATTCTTTGTGACCAGGTCTGTTTCTTTATCCACCCGTCTCAGAAAAAAAGGACATTGGGATATATCGTGAATCATCAATGGCTCCCCTGTTTTGAAAACATGCCCGGATACCCCCTGGTCAGCTGGAAATTTTATTTTCTTAAATTTGTTTTCCGATTCTTTGTCCCGGTACTGGGCCGAAAAAAAATAAAGAAATTCTTTTTTCTGATCTGCAAGAAGAATAAATGCCCCTTCAACAGATATTAGCTTCTGGATCTCACTGTTGATCAGGGCGATCAGGTCCCCAAGCTTTTCATAGCTGTGAAGGGCTTTTGATATCCTGAACATGATCTGATTGGTTTTTTCCATGCGTTTTTCAACGGTCATGTCCCGCAGGATCAATACCTGGCCCATGGGATTATCCTGTTCATCATAGAGAATTGATCCGTTGATCACAATATCCAGAATCCGTCCGTCCTTTGTATATCTCTGGGTCTCAAAATCATGGATGGACCGGTTCTTGAACAATTTTTTCATTCCCTGTCTGGCCTGATCGATCAGGTGATCCGGGATAAATCGGATGTTTTTTCCTTTGGCTTGGTCAAGGGTCCAGCCGAAAACTCTTTCAAAGGCCGGATTGATGTATTCAATGGTTTTATCAGGGGTAAATACCAATACCGGGTCTGGCAGAAATTTTAAAAACGTGCTCAGGCGTTCTTGAGTCTTTCTGCGTTCAGGGAAAAACGGAATATTTGATTTTTCTTTTTGTGGTTTGTCTTTTGATCCTGATCCGCTGTCCATAGAGTTCATCCGGCCTCTTAAAAAATATTGTCTTTTTTAGTTTATATCCGTCTTATACAACAAGAGGCTGTTGGTTACAACCGATATGCTGCTGGCTGCCATGGCAAGGGCTGCCAGAATCGGGTGAAGCTGTCTTAAAAAATCCGGGAACGCTTCAAAGGGTGCCAGGATTCCTGCAGCCACAGGAATCAGGATAATATTATAGACAAATGCCAGAAACAGGTTCTGACGGATGGTGGCAATGGTCTTCCGGCTGATTTTAATCGCCTTTGGGATACCGGTCAGATTTCCGCCGGAAAGGATGACATCTCCGGTTTCAATGGCCACATCCGTTCCCGTGCCGATGGCAAATCCAATATCGGCCTGGGCCAGGGCCGGGGCATCATTGATGCCGTCTCCCACCATGCCCACACGGACATTGTTTTTTTGCAGCTGTTTTACCCGGTCGGATTTTTCATCGGGTCGGACTTCGGCTTCCACATCGTCCACATGGGCTTCGGCAGCAATGATTTTTGCCGTTTCTATATTGTCACCGGTCAGCATGACCACTTTCAGATTTTCATCATGAAGCTCTTTGACTGCCTGTTTGGATTCAGGTTTCAGCACGTCAAACACCGCCACCACACCCAGGACTGTCTGATTCTTTACAAGTGCCATGACTGTCCTTCCCTTTTTTTGAAGATCAAAAATCAGATTTTTGGCTTCATCATCCATCAAAAACTCGGGATCAAACCATTTTGGCTTTCCGAATCTGAAATGTCCTTCCTTAAGATCCGCCTCTACCCCGAAACCGCTGTGGGATTTAAAATTCTGTGGGGCTTCCAGGATAAGTCCCTTTTCCTGAGCAAAGCTTAAAATGGCTTTGCCGATAGGGTGCTCAGACCCTTTTTCCAGGGAAGCGGCAAGGGTCAAAAGCCCGTCAGGGGAAAGGCCTGGGATCTTTGTAGGGATGACATCCACAACCACAGGTTTTCCAATGGTCAGAGTTCCGGTTTTGTCCATGACAATGATGTCAAGCTTGGCAGCATTTTCCAGGGCCGCACTTCTCTTGAACAAAATTCCATTTTCAGCCCCTTTGCCTGTCCCTGCCATAATGGCTGTCGGCGTCGCAAGGCCCAGCGCACAAGGACAGGCAATGACCAGAACTGCAACCATCCGGATCATGGAAGGGACAAATTCGCCGGTGACCCCCCACCAGATAAAAAACGTAATAAAAGCAATGCTGATGACCGCAGGCACAAAAACTGCTGCCACCTTATCGGCCAGGGCCTGGATAGGCGCCTTGCTGCCCTGGGCATCCTGGACCATACGGATGATCCGTGACAGCACCATTTCTTTTCCCACACCCGTGGCCCTGAATTTTAAAAGGCCATCGCCGTTGACGGTTCCGCCGGTGACCCGGTCCTCTTTTGTCTTATCCACGGGAATGGGTTCTCCGGTGAGCATGGATTCATCAACAAAAGAAGTGCCTTCCACAATCACGCCGTCCACCGGGATCCGTTCGCCAGGGCGTATCAGGATAATATCGTTTACCTTGACCGAGGATATGGGAATTTCTTTTTCAGTTCCGCTCTCAATCACTGTGGCGGTTTTGGGCTGAAGCCCCATGAGCTTTTTGATGGCGCTGCCGGTTTTGCCCTTGGTCCTGGCTTCCAGGAGTTTTCCGAATTTGATCAGGGTGATGATGACGGCTGAAGTCTCAAAATAGACATGACCATGGCCTCCGGGGACAAAGAGGATGATAAAGGAATAAACATAGGCCACTGAAGACCCGAGGGCGATTAATACATCCATGTTGCTGCTTTTGTTTCTTAATGCCTTATAGGCCCCGATATAATAATCCATCCCGGTATAAAACTGAACCGGGCTTGCAAGAAAAAGAAAAAACCAGTTGACCCAGGGGCTATGGCTCCAGGAGCCGATAAGACCAAAATCCCTTGACATGCTCATGAGAAACAAAGGCAGGGCAAACACAACGCCCACCATGAATTTTCGGGTCTGATCCTTTATCTCCCGCTGCCTTGCAATTTCTTCGGCATCCTCTTGCTTGCCCTCTTCTGCAACAACGAGATCAAAACCGATCTTTCTGACTTCAGATACAATACCGTCAAGGGAAACAATGGAAGGATCATACTCCACGGTCAATCTCTCTGAAGCAAAATTCACCCATGCCTGAACAACCCCTTCCACTTTTTTGTTCAGGGTTCTTTCAATATTGGCCGCACAGTTGGCACAGCTCATCCCGGTAACCGGAAGGGTCTGGGTTTCTTTTGCCATACAAACCTCCACATAAATATTTAAAGGCTTCCGCCACTTCTTTCACTATAATCCCACTATAACCATAAAAAACCGATATGCTCAAATATATTTACAAGTCACAGGGAACCTGAAATAATAGCCTTTTTTAAAACAAGAAAAAGGAAGGCCGTTCATGTTCAACAAAATTATTGAGGCAAGAAAAAGATTAAACGGCCATGCCCTGGCGACACCGGTCATGACCTCAGGGACACTGGATGACATTCTCGGGGCAAGGGTTTTTCTGAAATGTGAAAATCTCCAGAAAATAGGCGCGTTCAAGTTCAGGGGCGCTTTTAACAGCATTTCCCAGCTTTCTGAAAATGAAAAAACCAAAGGTGTCATTGCCTTTTCATCCGGGAATCACGCCCAGGCCGTGGCCCTGGTGGGAAAACTATTGAAAGTGCCCGCCACCATTGTCATGCCGAAAGATGCACCAAAGATAAAACTTGATGCAACCAAAGGATATGGCGCAAAGGTCATCACCTACGATCCTGAAACCGAATCCCGGGAGACCCTTGCTTTGAACATACAGGCCAAAGAAGGATTGACCCTGATCCCGCCCTTTGATCATCTTGATGTGATTGCTGGCCAGGGAACGGCTGCTTTGGAACTCTTTGACCAGGCAGGCCCTCTGGATATGCTCCTGACGCCCTGCGGCGGCGGCGGTCTTTTAAGCGGCTCTGCCATTGCGGCCAAAGGCGTGAACCCCACCTGCAAGGTTATGGGAGTGGAACCGGAACTTGGCGATGATGCCACACGGTCCTTTAAAACAAAGACCCTTCAAACAGTGAAAAACCCGGCCACCATTGCCGACGGCACACGGACCCCATCCCTTGGAAAGCTCACCTTTCCCCTGGTCCTGGAATATGTGGACGATATGGTGACGGTGTCTGAAGCAGACATTGTCCATGCCGTTCAATTTCTGTTTTATCGGATGAAACTCGTGGTGGAACCTTCCGGCGCCCTTGGCCTTGCTGCACTCTTAAGCCATAAAGTGAAACCGGCAAAAAAAACCGGAATCATCCTGAGCGGCGGCAATATCGATGCTGAAACCATGAGCCTGATTTTAAGATCTTAAAGGAAAAATATACCATGAAAGTCACTGTCTGCGAACTGCCCAATACCTGGACAAAAACCGATGCTTACTGGAAACGGCTGATCCGGCAGCTGGACACGGAACAGTCAGACCTCTTGCTCCTGCCGGAAATGCCCTTTTTTGAATGGATTACACGATCCGATGCTGTTGACCCGGCCCTTTGGGATAAAGCCGTAAAGGCCCATGATGAATGGATGGCCCGCTTAAATGAATTGCCAGTGGGCATGGTTATCACCTCAAGACCGGTCATGGAAAACAACAAACGACTCAACAGGGGGGTTATTTTTACAAAAGGAAAAGGGGGTTCAGCCGTCCGTCCAGTTCATGACAAATACTACCTGCCCGACGAACCCGGATATTTTGAAGCCTCCTGGTATGACAGAGGGGACGGCGGGTTTCAAATTGCAGAGATCAACAGCATAAAGATCGGTTTTCTCATCTGCACCGAACTCTGGTTTACCGCCATGGCCCGGCAATATATGAAACAGGGCATGGATATTCTGGTATGCCCCAGGGCCACGCCGCAAACAGAGGCCGATATCTGGGTAACAGGCGGAAAAGCGGCTGCCATTGTATCGGGCGCCTTTTGCCTCTCATCCAATTATAACGGCCCCAATATCCCGGGAGAGGATTTCGGCGGAACCGGATGGATTATCGAACCGGAAAGGGGAAGCATTCTGGGGACGACATCCCTGTCCAAAGAAGTTTTAACCCTTGATATTGATCTTTCAGCTGCAAAAAAGGCAAAATCCACCTATCCCCGGTATGTCAAAGATTAAAAAGCCGGGGCTGATTCTTTAATCACCGCCTTAATTTCATCCGTGATTTCCATAACCTTGGCTGGAGAAAGTTTCAATTGTTTTAAGGATTCCATGGTTTCAAGACTTGAAAAAAGATCCCCTTCGATTTTGTCTTCTCCCTGTTCAAGATTAACAAATCCAAACCCGACACGGTTTGCCAGATAGTCGGCAAGATGGATGACAAGAAGCTCTTTCTCATCCTCGCCGGAAAAATCATTCCAGTGGTGAAATTCTGCAACCCGTATAAATTCTGCGGCAAAATGCATTTTTTTAAGCAGAACGCCTCCAAAGGTCGTATGAATTTCATGGATACCCAGCATAAGCTCCAGGCTTTGAAAGGATTCTTCAGGATATATATCTGCGATCGCTCTGATCAGAAGCATCTTGCCGATATCATGGACAATTCCCATCAAAAAAACCGTATCCGGGTTCTGCATCCCTGTTTCTTGTGCGATCCGTTTTCCAAAGCATCCGCAGGCAAAGGAATGGAGCCATAATCTTTGCAAAAGCGTATTGACTTCTTTTTTTTCAGAAGTGAACAGATCCTTTGAGACAAGGGTGGATATCAGGCCCAAAGCCGCTTTCATACCCAGGCGGAGCAGGGCGGTATTCAAATCCTCAACTTTTTCGATCCCCCTGTAAAGCGGGGAGTTGGCAATAAAAATGAGCTTTGTGCTGATGATAATGTCTTTTTCAATAATTTTTTTAAGATCTTCAAGGGTTGAATCCCGGTTCTCCTGAAGCTTTCGGACCTGAGTCACAATACCCGGCAATACAGGCAGCTTGATCTTTCCCTGGTAGAACTGCCGGATGATTTTGGTAACAATCCCCGTAGGTGTTTCCTCTTCCAGTCTTTGAAGCGCTTCAGATTGATCAAACCCCATTCGGCCCAAGGCTCCCATCAGCTGATACTTGTTCACCGGTTTTGAAATATAGCCGTTGCACCCAAGGTTTATGCATTCCTTGATGGTGGCCACATTCATCCTTGACGTGACCATGATGATCTTCACCCTTTTTTCCTTTGGGATTTTGATTGCTTTTTCTTTTTTCCGGATCATTTTCAATAATTGTCGGCCATCCATTTTGGGCATGGATACATCCAGTGAGATCAGGTCAAAGGGCTTTTTATTTTCCAGGGCTTCTTCAAACAGCTCCATAGCTGAAAGGCTCTCGCTTACTTCGGTGCAGGTGCCGATCAATTCCATTTTTTTTATCAGCAATTTCCTGGAAATGGTCTCATCATCTACAATCATTATTTTCATAACAGTTTCCTTAGATGGGGCATAAATACCGCCCTGGCCGTTTTGCCGTCCACCAGGATTTTGATGGGGTCTTTAAACCGGATATGTTTCAGATAGGTGGTGATATTTTCAGCCGTTTGGCTTTCCAGAAAATCATAATCAATAAAATCCTCCCCTTTGTCGGATATGCTGATATAGCTGATGCCAAGGGAGGTGATATTCTGGAAAAAATGGGAGCCCTGGGAAGGATCGGCCTTTATGCTTTCAATGGTGGTTTCCACCATGACACCCACATTGGAAATATCATTCCAGCTTACCGGTATGCCGAGCCACCGGTCCGACGATCCCCAGCGGCCAGGCCCGATTAGCACATATTTTTTCTCATTTTCATTGAACAAGGCATTGATTTTATTGATTTCGGCTGCAATTTCAATGGTTTTTGCAGGGTTAAAGGTTTTGGGGTCCACATACACCACATCATGGATGTCCTTATATTCGCCGTTTCCAAGAGATAAAGTGGAATAGCAAAAAGCGCTGTCGATTTCCTTTTGCCTGATGTCTACCCTTAAATTCTGTTTATACCGGCCCATGGGTCTGATCTGCAAAAGAGAAAATTTGGGCTTTTTGCCTTCCTCTTCAGGCAGGGTCACGGCAAATTCGACCTCCACGGAAGATCCCATCCACCTGGAACCTATTTTTGTGACCTCTATCAAAATATCAGCCAGGGGAAATGAATTGTATTTCAGGATATTGGCAAAGGTTAAGACAGGAAAGCCCTTCATGGAAAAAGAATCCCTGATCCGGTTGTCCTCGGCATGATAGGTCGAAGACAAAAATTTCACAACCGGATGATCCGTTGCCTCGGAAAGGTCCAGCTTTGCAAGGGTGGGGTCGTCTGCGGTGTCGTCAATAAATGCCGCATCATCCGGAGATTCGTCCAGTTTAAGGGCATAAAAAAATTTCTGGGAATTTTCCAGGACATCTTTGACCATGGAATACTGGGGTAAAAATTTTGGATATTTCGGGCAGAACCGCAAGGTTTTTCCACCCTCCATGACGATTTTCCCAAGCCCCAGGGCAATATAGGTAATGCCTTCTTCAGCCTTCAAGTGAGCAATGGGATAAAAATTATAGGATTTGGCCACCCCTGAAATGGAAGGATAAAAATACGTCTGATGGGCTTTTCCGGTTAATTGCTGGATAATCACTGCCATTTCCTCATCTTCGGTCCTGTGCATGGTGGATTTGGCATAGGACCGCGGCGCCTTGAGATAGGTGGACGCATATACGAGCTTGATGGCCATGATCAGACGTTCCAGCCGCTTTTCAAGACTGGGATGGGAATTGGGGAGCATATAGGTCCGGTAAAGTCCTGCAAATGGCTGATAATGGGCATCTTCAAAAAGGGAAGAAGACCGGACGGCAATGGGATAACGGACGCCTTTTAAATAAATTTCAAGGTTTTTCTTCAGCCAGGGGGGAAATTTTGCCTGGACAAACTGCCGGATGATTTCCTGATCCGGGAGGTCATCGGCGGACGTGAGGAGCCGTGATAGTTTGTTCTGCTCGACAAAGGTTTTAAACCCTTCCGTTGAAATCACAAAGGTCTGGGGTATGGAGATCTCCACTCCCGGAAATTTTTCCCTTAAAGAAGACTCCCGTCGGATCTGGGAGGCCATAAAGGCAAGTCCTCTTGCCTTGCCGCCAAGGGAGCCGTTTCCCGTCTTCATGAAATCCGTATCCGAATCAAAGGCTTCAGAATCAAAATCAATGATGAGCCCCTGCCTTGATCCTTTTCTCCTGGCCCGAATGCTTTCGATGAGAAAATTTTTCATGTCCAGGGGATCCGGGAAATCACTGATCTTATAGGGTTTGAGCTTCAGGGCAAAATCAATTTCGCTTCGGGCCATGAACCACCTTGAAAAATCATTGTTCATGGCATGGTAAACAATGGATTCATCCGGGATTTCGGACAAAAGCCGTTCTATGCCGCGCAAATCCGTGACTCTTGCGATTTCTTCGCCATTGGGCAGCCTGAAAACAAAGGGGCCGAACCCGAGATCTGAGATAAAAAAATTCTTGATCTGGTCATTCAATGTGCTGGATGTCTTGTTAATAAAAACAGCCGGAATTTGAGCTGCTTTTTCCCTGTTTTCTTCTTCCGTGCTCAGCATGAGAACGGGAAGATCCGGGATCTCTTGTTTGATCCGGGTTAAAAGCTGATACCCGGCAAGATCATCTTGAATACCGTCCTTGTAATACCGCATATCGGAAAATACAGATAAAAGATAGGGCTTATGCTTTTCATAAAGGGCAAGTGCGTCTTCGTAATTATGGGCCACCAGGACTTTGGGTCTGCCCCTCATTTTTAAGAGCCGGTGTTCCTCATTAATGGATTCATCAATAACCGACTGGGTCTGCATGACAATCTGCTTATACAAAACCGGCAGAAAAGAGGAATAATGATAGGGAGAGTCCTCCACCAGAATAATCACCCGGACATTGGCATTGGCCGTGTCAAAGGCGACATTTTTTTCATCTTCAAAATTTTTAATGATGGCCAAAAGCAGGTCGGCATTTCCCCCCCAGATATAGGTCCGGTCAATGGCCGCAGAATGATTGACCTGAATGTACTGGTCGATATCGCTGGTATTGTGAAGCAGCATAAAAAAGGGCAGATTGGCATACTGCTCCTTGACCTTGGCCCCGAATGTATAAACATCCATTCCGTCCAGGCTCGGCATGGCCAGGATGAGATCGAATTTTTTCTCTGCCAGCCGGGAAAAAGCTTCTGAGGCTGAAGACACCCAGGTCAGCCGCGGCGGTTTGGATAAATTCAGTCCTTTGTATTCATTGATGATCCGTGTGGAAAGCCGCCCTTCCTCTTCCATGATAAAAGCGTCATAGGGGCAGGACACCAGAAGAATGTCCCCGACTTTGTTGGCCATCAATTCATGATAAATCTTAAGCGCAGGCATTTTGCCGGCATTATTGGAATTGCTGGAATCATCCATTGCTACAATCCTTTATCAGCCGTTTTGACCCGGCCGGCATGAAGACAAAGAAAATTATTCTCCGATAAGGCAGATACTTGCCTTTTCCCACTGCTCGTTTTTAACCCAGAGATATTTTTCATTAAACAGATCATCACTGGTATAGAATTTCTTTTTGGCCAGTCTATCCAGAAATTTTGAAAATTCACCAGGTCCGCCATTGTACAAAGCATAAAGGGTTCTGGCAACATTATCTTTGTTTTCAAGAACAGGGTATTTTTTTTCTTTCATTTTCTTTAACACATAAGTCTGAAGATAAAGGTCAATAATCTCGCACCCGGCCGCCATATTATACCGGATGTTCCATTTTAGTTTTTCCGGGTCATACATGCCCCTCCATACCTTTTCATTTATCTGCATGAGGCCGACGGAAGTATTGTTATAAGACCTTAAATATTCAATCACGCCCTTTTCCTTTTTAAACTGCCGAAAACAGCTTTCCTGCCAGGCAACGGCATCCACAATCAGATAAAAAAGATCCCGGAATTCCGGGTCCGGCGTTTTTTTAATCACGGTTTGATCGGCTGCGGTTTTCAGCTCCTGCCTTATTTTTGCCACATATGCATCGATATTGTCATTGTCCGGCAACCATTTGGTGGGGTCTTCCCTTTCCGGTTTCTTTTTTTCCGCAGCAATGGCTTCGGAATAGGGGCTGATTCTGATAATTTTTAAAGCAGTGCTGATGAGCCGGTTTAAAATCCTCTGTAAAAAATTTTGTTCCTGTTCCGGCTCATCTTCCATCTCTTCCGAAGACTCTTTCAGCTCCGGGCCAAACCCCATGACCTTTCTTAAGTTTTTATCAACGCCAAAAGAATAGGACAAATCCGTCCCTGTGCCCTGTCCGTCGGAAATCAGCCGGGCCATCCGTAAAAGACCGTCACGGCTGATTTCAATTCCCATGGCAGGCCCCAGGGCATCCAGGGCTTTTAAGGCATCCAGGGATGAAAAGAACGCAAGGGTTCCCATGGGTGACGTCGTTTTCCCCATATGATGCCGGAATAAAAAGGACAGATTGCTCCAGACCTCAATAAACTGGGTCCTGACAAAATCAGTTTCTTTTGCAGGCTTGTCCAGTTCTTCCAGAAACCGGTACCGTGTATCCAGCAAGGTTTCAAATACCTTTTGTCTTTCATCCGCAGTCAAGGATTTTCCGGCAAGGCTTCCCAGGGCATACACAATAAACGCATCCATGCCTTGCCAGGTATCAATGAATCCTGAAAGCTCTTCTTCGCTTAAGGGTTCTTCTTTCTTTTTTCTTGTTGCATCATAGACGGAAGACACATCTGCATTCATGGCAATCTTCAGCGCCTTGTCCTGAACTTCAATTTTTCCCGGTTTCATGCTCTCCACCATGGTCACGACCTTATCCAGGTTGCTCTGGGGGAACATAACAGCCAGAAAGGCTTTCATTTCATTTACACAGGGAATCAGGTCAATCCGTACCCCGTCAACCTGGGTATGCACTTTTTCTTTGACCAGGTTCCACAGCGGTCCTGAAATCATTCCGGGCTCACGCTTTTTATTGAGGACACGGGAATCCTCGGTCCGAAAGGAAAGCCGGAAGGTTTCCGGATCTATCACCGGAGTTTGATAAAATACCACATACCCCTCCCATTCCACGGGCAGATAGCAGTCATTATTCGCCTCAACACCGGCCCTGATACGAAGCTTGAGCTCAAACCGTAAGCGTGAGCCTTCCCGGGTCAGATCAGGGTCACTGATATAAATTTTTTTGCATCCCATGGGGTCTTTGACCAGCTCAACCTCCTTTTCCGCTTTTTTGAAAAGCCGGGACTCAACAAGGGAATTGAGCAAGGGATAATCAATGGTAATGGGGAGTACGGCATTCTGAGCAAATACCGTATTCGGCAAAATCATAACAACCATTAAAAAAATAAAGTGCTTTAATCTGAAAAACTGTTTCATATTCTTATGTTAACCATTCTGTTTTGGGGTTGTTCCGCGATGCGGTCCGGGTATGTCCGTAGGCCGGATATCCCATCACCAGGGCAGCATACGCCATCCTGTTTTCAGGGAGATGAACCAGCCGTCTGAGTTTTTTGCTGTGTTTGAGATATAAGGTCAGAAAACCGATATAGCAGGTTCCAAGGGAAAGCGAATAGGCATAATTCATTATATTGGCTGCTGCCAGGTTGCAGTTCTCACTTGAAAAATTCTTTCCTTTGGGGGCATGCAAAAGAACCAATGCCGGTGCATTGTGAAGAATCAGATCCCGACCTTTTTTTGTTTCTTCCATATAATAGGGCATGGGGTCAAGATACCGGGCAACGACCTCGGAACCGGGAAAATACCGGATCGCCTTATAGATCATATTTCCAGGGAATCTCTGCGTAAAATGAAACACTTTTACGCTGAAGCCGAAGATGGTTTGTGAAATTTCTTTCAGGATGTTTTTATCCGTTATCACAATATAAGAAACATTCTGGGAATTGGTTGCCGTGGGTGTATGGCTTGCAAGACCCATCACCTTTTGAACCAGTTCGTCCGGAACCGGCCTATCCTTGTAGTGCCGGATGCTTCTTCTTCCCCGGACCACGGTTTCATAAACATCCGGATTTACCAATGCCTTATCAATCTTTTTAATCTGGAGAGGATCAAGACCGCTGTGTTCGACAGCACCTGCCGGGCAAACACAAAGACAGTGACTGCAAAGGGTGCAGTCTTCGGGAAATGCTGCTTTCGGCACGCCGTTCTCTTCCTGCCACACGGCCGCAGCGCAGTCTCTCACGCACAGCATGCAACGGGTGCATTTATCATCAATGATTCGAATTTCCATGGGGATTTTGATTTATTCTTCTCTTTTAAAAAATTAAAAGCTATTCTTTACCAGAATAACCCGAAAAATTCAACCATTGGAAAAAACAGAAAAAAAAGGAGGGGTCAAAACTCTCGATAATCCATGAAGCAGTCCTCAAAAAACAGGCTGACCCCTCAGCAGCAAATCCTTTTTCCCGGGAAAAGCCTTTTTGATACCCTTGCACGGGCCGTCTGCCGGGCCGGAGTCCTCCCCAGAAAAGAATTGCATGAGGCCTGGGAAACGGCAAAGCGGGTCAGGAGGCGGTTCAGGGGAGGCAGGATTCTGGACTTTGCCTGCGGCCATGGGCTTTTGGCCCATATCATGCTCATCCTGGACGACACATCCAAAACTGCCCTGGCCGTGGACAACCATATTCCTGAAAATGCGGAAAAATTATCCCGGGTCTTGATGGAAACCTGGCCCAGGCTGAAAAACAGGATCATCTTTCAGCAGGCCCCCATAGAGGGCATCATGGTATTTCCCGAAGATATCGTGGTTTCCGTTCATGCCTGCGGCCCGTTAACCGATCTCATCCTGGATAAGGCCATTGAAAAGCATGCAAGGGTGGCTGTCCTGCCCTGCTGCCATGATGCGAAACGGTGCGCCACAGACGGTCTTGAAGGCTGGATGGCCTCGGATCTGGCCATTGATGCGGCAAGGGCATTTAAACTCAGATCCATGGGGTATAAAATCGTAACTCAGAACATCCCTGACACCATTACCCCCAAAAACCGTCTGCTTATGGGAGAATATCTCATCCCCTAATTTTTTTCACTCTCAATCACCGAGCGCACGTCACAATATCAGATACTCCAGTTAACTGATTTCATTCTTTTTCCGATTTTCAAAAGGGTGGCGATCAACTCTTTTTCATCGGGCAAATCGCCCATCACCAGATCTTTAAATATGGTCCGGTAGGTGTTTCGGATACGATTCCAGGTCTTTTCAGGATTTTCAAAAACCATGGCTTTATAAGGAGGCGTTTTCAACCATTCATTGTCATTCCGATAGCTGATAAAATCATCTTTCCCTACTTTTTGCAGCATATCAAAAAATCCGTTACTTTCAAAAAATAACGCAACCGATCCATTGCTCAGCATCAGGTGAAGGTCATAGATATGTCTGATTTTATTTGATAAGGCCATATAGGGATCATCCATCCGTGAAAATCTGATCAAGCCCATTATTTTCTCACAAAAGGTTCGCTCAACGCTGAGGGCCTGGACGTTAAATGCTTTCATGCCGTATGTTTCAATCAAGGTGTCCTGCTCGGCAAGCTGCATAATATCCAAAATATAACTGCCGATTTTTTCAATTGTGAACGGTTCATAATTCCCGAGCCAGGTCGCCTCAATGACCAGTTGCTCCCTTACCTGTCCGAAATTTCCGGCAAAAACGCGGTTGTAGGGATGAACTGTTTTCCGGATATTCCCCTTTTTATTGGTCAGCCCCTCTATGCGGGTTTCCGGCAGCACTTCTTCAACAATCTTGCTGATCCGTCGAATCCTGGCTTTCAACTGATTGTCGGTTTCCCCCTCAGTTCTCAGGACAACCAGATCAATATCCTCGGAAAATCTCTGAATCAGTTGCAGGCATTTTGAAAGACAGGTTCCTCCTTTGAAAACGATTTGATTAGCAATGTCTGAATGAAATATCCGATGCAGCACCAGGGTTATCCAATAATCTTTTTCCACATAGATTTCCGGAACCCCGAACCGCTGGGAAGCGGCCAAAATCGCATCTTTAAAAAGCTCTGTATTTTCATGCAGATTCAATTTATCTGATATTCCATTTCCCTGCCGCTGACAGGATGTCCGGGGTTATTCCAAGATCGTACACCGTCAATGGGTTCAGGCTTTGTGCCAATTGTTCCAGATCCATATCAGCGGGCACATTTTCCAACAATGCCCCTAAAAAAGCACGGGCCCGGGGCGGATAGTCGAGTCCATATTGAATAATCTGTAACCGCTCTTTATTTTTCAAGGATGCCAGAGCAGCCGTCATCTGTTTTACAGCGGTTTTCTTATCCAGGTCCGGGATCTGTTTAAAATCCTTTAAGACATCCAGAATTTCCAACAGGTAATAATTTTCATCCGCTACATCCACATAGCTTTTAACCCGCCGGACATTTATATTCCCGATCCGGATACGAATTTCCTTTAATTTGCTTGCAACCCTGATATCCCCCGGAATCTGGGTGGTTAATCCCATCCGATTGTACAATGCCGTGCCTGTGATATAGGCAATTCTTTTTTCTCCGGAAAACAGGTAGGGTCGGAGCCGGTCTTCTTCTCCGGGTTTAAGTTCCCCAAATAATGTTTTCTTTGGTTTGTAAAACACCCCAACGGCTATCCGCTTTATTATCTTTTTGGCGATCAGCCGCTCAATGGCTTTGGCTGCTGCGCCATACTCATTGCTTGCAATGCCCAGTTGCTGATATTTGAATGTCATACCCAGCGGCATTTCAGCAATTTTTTGATTTATTTTTTTAGAAATTTTCACTGTCTTACCCTTGTCTTCAGCTTATGATCAAGGGTAGACTCCGAATAGTGATTTGTCAAGTATTTTCCGGATAATACTTGACAATTTGCCTCAATTAAAAAAGAAAATCATGCTCTATGATGAATCTTGACTTTCCCCTCTTTTTTCTTTATCTGATTTTCTGATTTATTAATTATAATCAGAGATGGAAAACATGGACATAAAAATTACCCGGACGGCAGACACCATCCTCATGGTGAGACCCAGGGATTTCGGGTACAATGAGGAAACCGGTGTTGACAATGAATTTCAGCACAAGCCGGACATGGAACAGGAATTCATCAACCAAAAAGCCAATGAAGAATTTTCTGCCATGGTGGATGGGCTTCGCGCCAAAGGGGTCATTGTCCTGATCCTGGAGCCGCCCATCAGCAAGGATGTCACCACACCGGACGCCATCTTTCCCAATAACTGGTTTTCCACGGAGCATGACGGAACCATCCTGACCTACCCCATGATGGCCAAAAACCGGAAGGCGGAGCGCCGGCTCCTGGAAGTGGAAAAGCTCTTGAATGAAAACGGGTATACCATCCGCAACTGCATCAATGTGGGACGGCTGGATGAGCCTAAAAAATATTTGGAAGGCACGGGCTCCCTGATTATCGATCATGTGGACGAGGTGGTGTATGCGGCAAGGTCTGAGCGATGTGATCCGGACCAGTTTGACAATTTCATCCGTCTTCGGTTTTATCCCAAAGGCATTTTGTTTGATACCAAAAGCTCGTCCGGCAAACCCATCTACCATACCAATGTCATGATGAGCCTGGGTGAAAAATATGCCGTGATCTGCAGTGACTGTATCCCGGATAAAGAGCAGCGGGACCTGGTTCTCAGCACCTTAAAAAAATCCTTTGCCGTCATGGAGATTTCCATGGAGCAGATGGAAAAGCATTTTTGCGGCAATATTCTGGAAGTGAGAAACCAAAAAAATGAGTCTTTTATTGTCATGTCAAAAACCGCAGAAGCGGGTTTTACAAAAGACCAGAAGGCTTTTTTCAGGCAGTACGGTGAGATTTTGAGTTTTGATCTGTCAACCATTGAAAAGATCGGCGGGGGAAGCGCCCGGTGCATGATGGCGGAGATTTTTTCCATCCGGGAAAAATCATTTTCCTAACCGATTCCCATTTCTTCTTCGACTTTTTGGATTTCCTTTAAAAGGCTTTCTTTTTCCTCGGGGGTAAGATTTTTTGAAGAAAGCCGTTTCTGAAGTCCCAAAAGAATCATCTCTTCTCTGTATTCAAGACAGGTGTATCTGGGGACTGAATCATTTTTCGTCATATGGGTTCACATCCTTTGGCAAGCGTCTAAAAAAGATCGTATCTCACCAGTTTGCCTTCAAGCCCGCCGATCTGGAGGGGTTTTTTCCAGGTGGGCGACAGCGGCACTTTTTTGATGAATTTGGGCTCTCCAAAATAAATAAAGGCTTTGGATGTTTTGCACCTTTCTTTTAAAAACAGGCCCAGATCCGTGTAGAATTTGTTCAGGTTGTCGTCTTTTCCCATTCGGATGCCATAGGGCGGGTTAGCCACAATGACGCTGTTTTGAATGGCTTCAATCTCTTTAAAATCCTTTTGCAGGATATCGATTTCACTGCCGAAATGAAGGCCCATGATATTGACCTTGGCAGCACCCACTGCTTCTTCAGAGATATCGCTGCCGCTGATCAGGTTCTTGGGAAGGGGCTGGTAATTTCCAGCCGCCTCTTTTTTGACTTCTTCCCACAAGGCTGCATCAAAATCCGGGAGCCGTTCAAACCCGAACTGGGTTCGAAACACCTGGGCCGGTATCCGGCAATAGGCCATGAGGGCTTCGCATAAAAGGGTGCCGGACCCGCACATGGGGTCATATAAAGGCTGGGAACCATCCCATTCCGACATCCGGATAATCGCTGCCGCAATGGTCTCCTGCATGGGGGCGGATACGGATTCTTCCCTGTAGCCGCGTTTGTGCAGGGTGCCGCCCGAGGCGTCAATGGAAAGGGCGGCCATGTCCCGGTGGAGATGCAGATTGATGGTGATATACGGATTTTTTGCATCCACATCCGGTCTTTTGTTGGTCCTGTTCCTGAAATAATCGGCAATGGCATCTTTGACACGGAGCCCTGCGAAATTGGAAAGGGTGATCTTGGATTCAGAAACGTTGGCGGCTATAGAAAAAGTTTTTTTCGGGGTTAAAAATTCTTCCCAGTGTATTTTACCGGCATGGGTATAAAGCTCATCCTTGTCTTTACATTCAAAGGTAACAAGGGGTGCCAGAATCCTTGACAAGAGCCTTGCAAAATAGGTGATCCGGTAAAAATCCTTTCTGGATGCCGTGAACCATATCCCTCTGAAAACCGGCTTGACTTTGGCCGCGCCCAGTTCCCGGAGTTCTTTGACCGCCAGATCCTTTACGGTTTCCGACACCTGGGCAAAATACCGGGATTCTTTCTCATATAGATATTCAAGCTTTGCCTGTTTTCTTTCTTTGCCGGTTCCTTTTTCAAGGATGGTTTTTTTACCTGTATTCAAAATTTGTCCCCTTCCAAAAATACCGCTTATAAATTTTGTCTTCCTCATAGCCTAAACTTTCGTATAAGGACTGGGCAAAAAGATTGGAATGAGCAGTTTCCAGCTCAACCCCTTTCGAATGAGAAGCATCGGCATGTTTATGGATCTCTGAAATAATGAGCTTGGCATATCCTTTGCCCCGGCAGTCCGGAACAATATAAAGATCATTGAATATCCAGTATTTTTGCAACGATATGGAGCTGAATCCCTGGTACAGTGTGGCAAACCCAATGATATCGGTTTCTTTTGCCATCACAAAAATGACGGCTTCATTGCTGCTGATTCTGTCGAAAAGCCATTGTCCGGAGTCCTCAATACATGAATCGCCTTTGTAACTCACTGAAGATTCACGATATTCATGAAAAACCGGTGCAAGCCGGGGGATGTCGGATAGGGTTGCTTTTTTAATCTTCATAGATGTTCTTCGCTTGCAAAACTTCATTAGCCCTTTTCCGATGGGGTCTTTTGTGCCCGCACTTCTCCCAGCAGCTCAAGCTGAACCTTTTGAATCTCGATCAGGCGTTCCCATTGGTGAGACAAAAGATGATCCAGCTTTTGATGCAATTGGCGGATTTCCAGCTCTGCTTTCAGATTCACCTGATAGTCATGGGTTGCCCTGGCCCGGTCTTTTTCCTCCTGGCGATTCTGGCTCATCATGATGATGGGGGCCTGTATGGCGGCGAGACAGGAAAGAATCAGATTTAAGAGAATGAATGGAAAAGGATCAAAAGGTTTTGACAATAACACGATGGTGTTCAGGATAATCCAGATGGCCATAATAAAGCCGAAGGATAGAATGAATTTCCAACTTCCGCCGAACCGGGCGATATGGTCCGACAGCCGCTGACCAAGGGTCAGCTTTGATTCGTATTCCTGATCAACATGCATGGAAAGGATTTCATGCCGTGCCATGCTTTCTAGGACCTCTTTATCCAGATCAGTAAGTTCGCCTTTTTCATCTTCAACCAATGAACTCACATACTCGTAACGATACCGGTTTAAATCGTCTGAACAGATGTAACCATCAAGAGACCAAGCAGGAAAAGATCGTTTTACAATATCTGCAACCGCCGGCCGGATCAGAGCAGCCGATAAAAGGCGTGTATCATGGGCCGGCTTGCCGCAGATTTGACAAAATTTTTCTCCGGACGTACTTGTGTTGGTCATTAAAGGTTTCCTTTTTTCCGTTTGGCCCCGATTTTCAAAAGATCCGCAATATTGGCATCGACATCCATGATGGGTTCGATCAAGGCCGTCGGACAAGTCATGAGGGTGGAGATGCCGGGGCCGTGGCCGGCCAGAAGGCAATCCGAATGCACCACGATGCCGATGCTGACGGCGCCTTTGACAAAGGCCCGGCCATAGGAATTGTCATGGTCTATGAGGGCTACAAAATCACCGAATTTAAGTTTGTCCAGTCCAAATTCTTTTACCGTTTCCGGATCGCTGGTCATGACATCATAATCCCCGGCTGCCACATGGGGCGAACCTAACCCTGAGCCCATACACTGGGCCGGAACCAGGGTGGTCACAGGCACGCGAAGTTTTTTGCCTTTGATCTCTTTGATCTTCATTTTTTTCAGAAGACCGGGGTCCAGGTTAAAAAGCCTGATATCCGGATAATCCATGAGCTTTAAGCCCTGGCCCTTGGCTTGGATGACAATCTTATCGTCATAGGTCAGCTTTTCCATTATTTTTCTTGGGAAATCAATCATCACATGTTCCGACCCGCCATGGTGACCCGTAACAATCCCTTTTTCTCCCTTTGCATCCCCGGATACGATCCGGGCCTCATTTCCGATACAAGAAAGGATCTGCAAAGAATCATTGGGAAATTCAAAAGGCTTTTCCGGGTTTGCAGAACAGCTCACGCCCGGTTCAATATGGTCTCCGGCCAAGCCGAAAGCTGAATCCCCGACCCGGACATTCAGGGTGATCCCCCCGATACTGGGGAGGATAAAAGCTTTTCCCTCATGGCTCACCCGCCAGCCGGGTCTGATTCTCGGGGGTCCGGGTTTGCATTGCACCAGAACTTCCACAAGCTTGTCTTCATTTGTTTTCAACATTTTTCTTTTCCTTTGCAAACAATTCAGATCTCAGTTTAGAAGGCTTCTTTCAGGCACTTTTAGCAGAAACACCTGTCAATGTAAAAGAATTTATGTGGCGTTCTTGCGGATTAGGACTTAGATTAAGACTAACAAACCATACGTGAACCCGTATCAAAAGGATGACAGAAATGGATAAGGCCTTGTACACCGCCATGATTGTTGAAGAAACAGAAAAAAACATATTCAAACGAGAGATCCGGAAAGTGCCGGTCCATGATCTGCCGGAAAATGAGGTTCTCATCCGGGTTCTGTATTCTTCCCTGAATTATAAGGATGCCCTGTCTGCCACAGGCAACCGGGGCGTCACAAGGGTTTATCCCCATACGCCCGGAATTGATGCGGCAGGCATTGTTGAAGAAAGCCGGGCCGGTTCCGTCAAAAAAGGGGAAAAGGTAATTGTGACAAGCTATGATCTGGGCATGAACACCAAAGGCGGGTTTGGGCAATATATCCGGGTTCCGGCCGACTGGGTGGTGAAGATGCCCATAGGTCTGGATGAAAAAGAGAGCATGATTTTCGGCACGGCCGGGTTCACGGCCGGGATGTCTGTTTATAAATTGATTCAGACCATTCGGCCTGAACATGGGGATATCCTGGTCACCGGCGCCACCGGCGGTGTGGGCAGCATGGCCGTGGCCATCCTTTCCCGGCTGGGGTATTTTGTCACTGCTTTATCCGGAAAACCCGATACCGGATTTTTGACCCGTTTGGGAGCAAAAACCGTCATATCCCGGAAGGAGTTTTTGACCGATATTTCTCCCCCTGTTTTAAAACCCCGCTTTGCCGGCGCCATCGATACCGTAGGAGGCGAAATTCTTGCAACGGCCGTCAAATCCATAAAACAGGATGGCATTGTGACCTGTTGCGGCAATGTGGCCTCCCCTGATCTTCCCCTTAATGTTTATCCCTTTATCCTGAGAGGGGTTTCGCTTTTGGGCATTGATTCCCAGCATTGCCCCATGGCGCTTCGGACCCTGATCTGGAAAAAACTTTCAAAAGAATGGAAATTTGATCTGCTTCACAGTATTTACCATGAGACCGATCTTTTAGGCCTCAATGAAAAAATAGACCTGATACTGAAAGGGGAATTAAAAGGCAGAACTCTGGTGAATTTGAATTAAGACTGTTTTTGGTTTTATCATTGACAATGGAATTGAATTAACCTTTAATTTTATACACCTTGAGTTATTCGATACCAACCCTAAAAAAGGAGGACACCATGACAACCCCGCAACATTGCCCAGGTTTTCAGCAGTTTAAAAATTTAAAATCCTTTACCTGCAAATGCCCGAAATGCAAGGCTGAAAAGGAAATTTTTTCCGATGAATTCAATAAAACCCATAAATGCAGCAAATGCGGTGAGGAAATAGATTTTACATCCTGTTCCTATGAAGCCGGTAATTAAACAGGCATTGATCCGATTCCCCTGCCCCGGGTCTGATTGCCCGGCAAAGATTTATTGCCGGATCGCATCAGAACCGGGACAGGGATCTTCAGGCATAAGAACCCCCGGAGCATACCCATGAGAAAATTTAAAATTTCCTGTCTCATCTGTTTTTTTCTTTTATCTGCTTTTTTTCTTTTTTCAGGCAGCACCGAACAAAAATTTTTATATCAGACAGACAAGGATGTCCAGGCGCTTCTAAAAACCAGCCCGGCTTATCCCAGCGCCCGTTTTGCCGTTGTTTCAGACCTTCATTTCTATGACAAGTCTTTGGGTACCAGCGGCAGCGCGTTTCAAAAATATCTGGACGACGACCGAAAACTCCTTTTTCTGAGTGAAGAGATTATTGCCGCGGCCATGGAAAAGATTTCAAAGGAAAAGATCCGCTTTGTTCTTGTCCCCGGCGATATGACCAAGGATGGTGAACGAATCAATCACGAAGGCGTGGTAAAAGCCTTGAAAAAACTTGAATTATCAGGGTTGAAAGTTTATGCGGTACCGGGAAACCATGACATCAACAATGGGGATGCTGTTCAATTTTCAGGAGATGAGACAAAACCGGTTCCCGGAATCAATGACAAAGACTTTGAGGTCCTGTACCATGAATTCGGTTATAAAGACGCCATTGCAAGAGATGAAGATTCCCTAAGCTATATCATTGAACCTGAAAAAGGACTTTGGCTGATGGGACTTGATTCCTGCAAATGGAAAGAGAATAAACCCCTGACCCATCCCCACACGGACGGCTCTTTTTCCGCCTCAACCTTAGCCTGGGTTGAATCCCAGCTCATCCTGGCCAAAAAAGAGAAAAAAGCCGTCATGGTGTTTATGCATCACGGGATCATGGAGCATTACCCGGCCAATAAAAAATTCTATGGCCAATATATTGTGGATAACAGCGAAACAGTTTCAAAACTCCTGGCCGTCTATGGCGTGCATATGGTGTTCACCGGCCATTTCCATGCCCAGGATGTGACCAAAAAAGAATTCAAGGAGACCGGTGATTTCATATTTGACATTGAAACCGGCTCCCTTGCCACAGCGCCCTGTCCTTACCGGGTCGTGGAGATAAAAGACGGCCACACCGCAGTGATCAGAAGTGTCTTTATTGACTCCATTTCCTCCATGAAAGAAAACTTTGCTGAGTATGCCTATGATTATGTGTTCAAGGGAACCATTACCATGGCCAATGCCAGACTCGATAAATACCGGGTGTCCAAAGAACAGCAGCCTCTGATTACAAGCCAGGTATCAAAGGCCTATTGCGCCCATCTTTTCGGAGATGAAAAAAAACCCGAAGTGACCATCAATAAAGAAGGGTTCGGGCTGTGGCTAACCTTTATCGCCTGGATGCAGAAGGGTTTGATCAACGGCTGGTGGACGGATCTTGCCCCAAAGGACAACAACCTGACCATTAATCTGACCACCGGAGAGGTAAATTAATATCTTGAGATTCTGTTATCAGGCTGTTACGGCCTTTGTTTTCATGGCAATGCTTTATTCCTGCTCCTCCAGGGACAAGGAATCCTTTTCAGAAGCCGTCTGGGAGACCGGTGTGGAAAAAACAGAAGTTAAAGATCTTTATGCTCCCCATATGGAAAATGACCGGTTTTTCTCGCCCTGGATGAAGATGCCGGACAAAAGTTTTCTGGATGTGCTGGGATGGAAATTATTTTCAAAAACCGACTTCACGAAAGAAGAAAAAAATTTTCTGCCTCAGGTGATTCCCGATACGGCAAAAAGGCTTGCAGCCACAAAAGGCGATTTTATTCTCTGGATTGGGCACAACACCTTTTTGATACGGATCAATGACACCTTCTGGATCACAGACCCCATGTTTTCCCACCGGGCGCTTATCCCGGCAAGGGTGACCCCGCCGGCATTGACCCTGAAAGAATTCAACACCCTTGTCAAAGAGGTTAATATCATCATTTCCCATAATCATTATGACCATCTAGACAGCGCCAGTATCGAAGGCCTTCCTGAAAACGCGGCCGTGTTTGTGCCCAAAGGATTAAAAAGCCTTGTCATGGACATGAACAAAAAAAATGTGGTTGAAATGGACTGGTGGCAGGAAATTGATCTCAATAACGGGTCAAAACTCATCTGTCTTCCGGCCCAGCACTGGTCCATGAGGATCGGGCAGGGCAGAAACAAATCCCTCTGGGCGTCCTATCTTCTTGTGACCCCCACAGCCACCCTTTATTTTGGCGGAGATTCAGGCTATTTCAAAGGCTTCAGGGAGTTCGGGAAAAGATTTCCAGCCATTGATTATGCATTTATGGCCACCACAGCCTATCGTCCGAGATGGTTCATGCACTATCAGCATATGAATGCCGAAGAAGCTGTCAAAGGATTTGATGAACTTGGCGCAAGATTTTTCATCCCCACCCAGTGGGGAACCTTTCACCTTGGAAGCGAGCCTGCGGGGTTCCCCGGTCTTGATCTTTTGCGCCATATCAAAGACAAGGGGCTTGACCCTGCCCGGTTTAAAATACCGGCCATCGGAGAAATCCTCATGATTGAACCTTCACCGGCAAAATAAAAATTAAAAAAAGGAGTTCCCATGGATACATCATCTCCCTCCTGTTCGATTCTTTATATCCCCCATGGCGGGGGCCCTCTCCCGCTTTTAGGCCATGAGGGCCATACCGATATGGTTGCATTTTTAAAAAAAATTCCTGAAAGACTGGGACGGCCCGATGCCATCCTGATCATCAGTGCCCATTGGGAAGAAAAGATCCCGACCCTGACAGCCCATGCCTCGCCCCCGCTTTTTTATGACTATTATGGGTTTCCGCCTGAAACCTATGAAATCCAATATCCGGCACCGGGATCACCGAAACTGGCCGAAGAAATCTTTCAGCTTCTTGGCACTCAAGGAATAAACGCAACGCTCGACAAAAAACGAGGCTTTGATCATGGGATGTTTATTCCTCTCATCTTCATGTATCCGGACGCCAAAATTCCCTGCGTCCAGTTGTCCCTGACCCGGGATCTTGACGCATCACGCCACCTTGCCCTGGGCCGGGCTCTCTTTGGCCTGAAAGACAAGAATCTCCTGGTCCTTGGGTCAGGATTTTCCTTTCATAATATGAGGGCGTTTGGCGCCACCCGGCCGGATCAAAAAAATATTGAGTTTGACCAATGGCTCATCCAGACCTGCACAAATCCCGATCTTTCCCTAAAAGAACGGGAAGACCGGTTGATCCAATGGGAAAAAGCCCCCCATGCCCGGTACTGCCATCCAAGGGAAGAGCATCTTCTGCCGTTGCATGTCTGCGCCGGAATGGCCGGGAAACCGGCTGAGGTTGTGTTTAACAGGGATGTTCTGAACAAACGGGCCACAGCGTTTCTCTGGCAGTAAAACAGGACCCATAAGCATGAACCTTCATGAGAATCTAAGGTAAAAAGGAGCAGTCCATGAATGACCTCTACCAAAAAACATGTGAACCCTGCAGAACCGGGGCAGCCCCCATGACAAAAGAAGAAATGGAAAAGCAAAAAGCGCTTCTCCAGGGTTGGGATTTGATTGAATCCCAGGGAATGAAAAAGCTACAGAAAACCTTTAAATTTAAAAATTTCCGGCAGGCCCTGGCCTTTACCAACAAGGCGGGAGAGCTTGCTGAAAAAGAAGACCATCACCCTGCCATCCTGACGGAATGGGGAAAAGTCACCATAACCTTTCATACCCATAAGGTCAAAGGGCTGCACATGAATGATTTTATCATGGCCGCCAAAACAGATCAGCTGATCTGAAGCGCTTCTATTAAAAATTATTTTCCATCCGGATCTGCTGAATGAAAAACGGTCTGAACTCATCCTCCCGGTGGCTGACATAAAGAATGGTACAGATATTTTTTTTTGCCACGCTTTCAATAAAATCGAGGACAGCTTTTCGGTTCGGCTCATCCAGACTCTGGGTGGGTTCATCCAGGATCAGCAGTTTGGGGACTTTGATCAGAGCCCGGGCAATCAGCAAAAGGCGCTGATCTGAAAAACTTAAGTCCCGGAAGGGGCTCCGGGCCTTTTCCTTTAAGCCTGTTCGTTCCAGCCATTCCATGGCCTCTTTTTTTTGCTCCGGATTTACATTCCGGTATACCCCTATGGAATCAAAATACCCTGAAATGATGCAGCTCAAAGCACTTCCGGATACATGGTAATTCCGGTGAAGGTCTGAACCGACAATGCCCATGTTTTTTTTCAGATCCCAGATGGATTCCCCGCTGCCCCGCTGAATGCCGAATATCATCAGATCATTCCGGTAGCAGGCCGGATGGTCGCCGGTAATCATTTGAAGAAGCGTGGATTTTCCGCTTCCGTTGGGGCCGGTGATCAGGGTGTGTTGCCCTTGGGCCACGGACAGATTTAATCCCTGAAATATGAGTTTGCCTCCATATCCGGCAAATCCCTGGTTGAGCCGGACCAGGGGGAAATGATCCGGCAAGGTTAAACCCTTTACCTGTTTTTTCTCCAGATCCCGGACAGAGGCTTTAAAATCAGGGGGCTCATTATCAAATTCCCTTTCAAGGGAGTTTATCACCTTTTCCCGCGTACCCTGAAGGCGCATTTCCCCTTTTGAAATAATGGCTGCATGGGTGCACCAGGGGGGGATATCAGCCCTGTTGTAAACAAACAGGATCAGCATGGTTCCCATAAGATGAAGACGGTTAAGGGCATGATCCAGTTCTTTGCGGCTTTTGGGGTCAAGCCCGTCGTAAGGGGCTTCAATAATGAGACAAGAGCGGCCTTTTGAAAATTCGGACAAAAGGATCAATTTGCGGGACTGGCCCGTGCTGAGTTCCCGGTATCCCTTATCCAGACATGGGCTCATATCAAAGGCTTCGATCAGGGTTTCATGGCTTTTGATATCCTTAATAAATTCCCGGCCCAGGGTTCCGGGATCAAATTTGTCCAGAAAATCCGTATCCTCCTTTTTCAGCTCGGATTCAAAAATTTCCTGCTGTTTTTTAAAAGAGACAATGCCCATGTTTTCCGGCAGATCAAGGCAATCGGCAGAAATCCGGGTATCTTTTTCCCGGGGAAGTTCCCCATTGAGGAGCCTGAAAAAATCATGGATCCCGGAATGATTGGACCCCAGGATGGACCAGGCCTGGTTTTGCTCCGAATAAAACCTGTTGATGAAAACCGTGCCTGTTTTGGCATTGATGATGCGGATGTGGATCGTTGAATCTGAAATTTTGAACGCCCTCCTAAAAGCCGGAATATTATAATTGACATCCGACGGAATTCATTCTATTTAAAGAAAATTAAATGCGGGCAAGAAGCCCGCAAGCAGTTTTATAAACAAAATTTTTAAACAATTCAACCACGAAGGTTTGCGTATATGTTTAACGCCGGCTTTGCGTGGTTTTTATTTTGCCGGAAAAGAAAAAACAAGCGGTTCATTTAAAAAGGAAATTTTATCATGCATATGGCAGATGCGCTGATTTCTCCGGCAGTGGGGGCAACTATGTGGGCCGCTACGGCAGGGCTCATCGGATATTGCTCAAAAAAAGCCGGCCAAGACCCGGATGACAGAAAAATCCCCCTCATGGGCGTGATTGGAGCTTTTATCTTTGCCGCCCAGATGATCAATTTCACCATACCGGCAACCGGGTCCAGCGGACATCTCGGCGGCGGCATGATCCTTGCCGTTCTTCTGGGACCCCATGCGGCATTTCTCACCATGGCATCGGTCCTCACCGTCCAGGCCTTGTTTTTTGCCGACGGCGGGCTCCTTTCCCTGGGATGCAATATCTTCAACCTGGGGTTTTTCCCCTGTTTTATTGGTTATCCGCTCATATACAAATCCATTGTCAAAGAAAAGACATCCTCCGGTGCCATCATGGCCGGAGCTGTTCTTAGTTCCGTCATCGGATTGCAGATGGGAGCATTCTCCGTTGTGCTTGAAACTTTTTTTTCAGGCATTTCCGAACTTCCCTTTGCCCCTTTTGCAGTGCTGATGCAGTCCATCCACCTTGCCATCGGCCTAGTGGAAGGATTCACCACTGCTGCGGTGGTGATCTTTGTATGGAAGAGCAGACCTGAAATTCTTTCCGATTCGCTTTTACTCAAGGAAGTCAAAGGGTATTCCATTCAAAAATTACTGATCGGGTTTGCCGCTGCCGCCGTTATTACCGGCGGGAGCTTGAGCTGGTTTGCCTCTTCCCATCCAGATGGACTGGAATGGTCCATGTTAAAAGTATCCGGAAAAGAAGAACTTACGGTTCACGATAAGGGGCTCTACTCATCCCTTGAAGCCATCCAGGAGAAAACCGCTTTTTTACCGGACTATGGATTTAAAACAAAAGAATCCCATGATGGTGAAAAAGCCAGGGAGGAAACCCCTGCGGTCAACCCCGGGACATCTGTTTCCGGTCTTGTGGGAGGGCTTTTAACCCTAGGCCTGTCCGTGTTCATCGGATTTATGGTCAAGCGGCGGAAAAATGACTTTCATTGAAAACCAGCTTTTTGATATACGGGCCATGGATACCCTGGCCCGGGGAAAAAGCAGCCTTCACCGGCTTGATCCCCGGGCAAAGCTTATCACCACCCTGATTTATATCGTCATGGTGGTGTCCCTGGGCAAGTATGAAATTTCCAGGATGATGCCTTTTATCCTCTATCCGGTAATCCTATCGGTCAGTGCTGATCTCCCGGTTTTTTATCTCTTGAAAAAAATTCTGCTGGTCTCGCCTTTTGCCATATTGATCGGTATTTTCAATCCCCTTATGGATACTGCGCCCCTTTTGCAGATCGGTTCGTTATCCCTTTCAGGGGGATGGGTCTCCTTTTTTTCCATCCTGATCCGGTTTGCCCTGACGGTGGGTGCTGCCCTGATTCTCATCTGCCTTACCGGGTTCAATAACGTCTGCATGGCTCTTGAAAAACTCAGGGTTCCTCAACCCTTTGTGGTTCAGCTTCTGTTTTTATACCGCTATCTCTTTGTCCTGATTGAGGAAGCCTCCCGCATGATCCGGGCCAGATCTCTCAGGACCTTTGATACCGGCGGTATGCGCTTTAACGTCTTTGTGCCGCTTCTGGGTCAGTTGCTGCTCAGAACCCTGGACCGGGCCCAGCGCATTCATCTGGCCATGCTCTGCCGGGGCTTTGACGGTCATATCCGTGTCTCGCGGCCCATGCGCTTCGGGTATAAGGAAGCCTTTTTCATTCTTTCCTGGTCTTTTTTCTTTATCCTTGCCCGTTATTATAACCTGCCCGTAATATTTGGCAGCATGATTGAAGGATTTTTTTAATGAGCCATCACATTGTCAAGGCCGACAACCTTTATTATTCCTATCCCGACGGAACCCCGGGGATCAACGGCATCAGTTTTACCATCACCCATGGGGAATCCGTGGCCCTGGTGGGTGCCAACGGCGCCGGAAAATCCACCCTCCTGCTTCATCTCAACGGATGCCTGACCGCCACAAAAGGGGATATCCGCATCGGCGACCATACCTTGAACAAAAAAAACCTCAGGGCCATCCGGAGATCTTTGGGGATGGTGTTCCAGGACCCGGATGACCAGCTTTTTATGCCCACGGTGTTTGATGATGTGGCCTTTGGCCCCATGAATCTTGGCCTGTCGGAACAGGAAGTGGAAGATCGGGTGGCCGAAGCCCTTGAAATTGTAGGCGCCTCCCATTTGAAAAACCGGCCGCCCCATAAATTATCCGGCGGTGAAAAACGGGCCATTGCCATTGCCGCCATCCTGGCCGTATCTCCCGATATCCTGGTCATGGATGAGCCGACTTCAAATCTTGATCCTTTGTCACGCAAACGGCTCATCAGCCTCCTGTACTCCTTTGAGCATACCAAGATCATTGCCACCCACGATCTTGACATGGCCCTGGACCTGTGCGAAAGGACCATTGTTCTGCACAAAGGGGCCATCACGGCCGACGGCCCGACCCTGGATATTTTCAACAATGAAAAACTTCTTTTTGAGAGCGGTCTTGAAAAACCGCTGAGAATGCAGCAATATAAACCCATGCCCCTGAACAAAAAAAAGGCGCATCATCATCACGATCATGATCATGACCACCATCATCACTGATGTGATAATCTTTACGAGGAGGCTAAAATGAAATATAAAACATTACTTTTTATCCTTTGCCTAAGTTTTTGCGCTTTTTTTTGTATCCCTTTTTCTTTGGTTCATGCAGATGATGACCACAAAGAAAGAAAGCAGGAACGCCATCGGGATGGAAATCACGGTAAAACTCATGTCAAATTCCAGGCCGATCCAGCCTATAAGGCCCAGTGCGGGTCCTGTCACATGGCTTATCCGCCGGAATTATTGCCTGAAGCTTCCTGGCTGAAACTTCTTTCAGGCCTTGAGGATCATTTTGGAGAATCCTTAGGGCTGGATGTGAATTCCGAAAAGGCCATCAAAGATTATCTGACATCCAACAGTGCAGACCACAGTGCTTCAGAGCAGGCAGGAAAAATTATGAAAAGCCTGAAAAACAATTCCCCTTTGAGAATTACCGAGGTTCCCTATATTATAAAAGAGCATCATGACATCCGTCCGGATATTTTCAAAAAAAAGTCTGTGGGATCATTTTCCAATTGTGCGGCCTGCCACACGACCGCTGAAAACAATAATTTTGATGACGACAATGTAAAAATTCCTCAATAGGACAACAGGACACATAATGAGCCGCATTGCATTTGAAAAACTGAGAGGGCTGACCCGGGAGGAAGTCCTCAGAAAGCAGAAACAGGACGGCTTTAATGAATTGCCGGCTTCCGGCAGACGAAAAGGTCTCGATATCCTCATCGGAGTCTTGAGAGAACCCATGTTCCTGCTTTTGATCGCATGCGGAACCCTGTATCTTTTATCCGGTGAATTTCAGGAAGCCATGATGCTTCTCGGTTTTGTTTTTGTCATCATCGGCATCACCTTTTATCAGGAGAAAAAAACCGAAAGGGCTCTGGAAGCCTTGAAGGATTTGTCCAGCCCCCGTGCTTTTGTCATCCGGGATGGGGAAAAAATCCGTATTCCCGGCCGGGAAGTGGTCACAGATGATGTCATCCTTCTGTCAGAAGGCGACCGGGTTCCGGCAGACTGCATCCTCATTCATGCCGTCAATTTCTCGGTGGATGAATCTCTTCTCACGGGTGAATCCGTTCCGGTCCGCAAATCATTCACAGAGGACGACGCCACAACCTTGGGAAAACCCGGAGGAGATGATCTGCCTTTTGCATTTTCAGGCACCCTGGTGGTTTCCGGCCAGGCCGCAGGCATTATAAAGGCCGTCGGCGGCCGGACCGAGCTCGGGAAAATCGGAAAAGCCCTTCAATCCATTGAAGAAGAAAGAACCCCGCTCCAGATCCAGACCGGCAATATCGTCCGCACCTTTGCCCTTGTCGGCGGACTGCTCTGCACCCTGGTGGTGGTAATCTACTGCCTGACCCGGGGCAAACTCCTGGAAGGATTTCTGGCCGGGTTATCCCTGGCCATGGCCATCCTGCCCGAGGAATTTCCCGTTGTCCTCACTATCTTCATGGCCCTTGGTGCATGGCGGATTTCAAAGCACCGGGTTTTGACCCGGCGGGTTCCTGCCATTGAAACCCTTGGCTCGGCCACCGTACTCTGTGTTGATAAAACCGGCACCCTGACCCTGAACCAGATGACGGTTTCCGATATCGTGGCAAAAGATCAGGTATTCCGGGTGGGAAATAACCCTGATGCCCTTCCCGAAGAATTCCATGAGGTTGTGGAATACAGCATTCTCGCCAGCCCGGCAGACCCTTTCGACCCCATGGAAAAAGCCATGAAAAACTTAGGTGAGCGGACCCTGTCCAATACAGAGCACCTGCATGCCTCCTGGACACTTCAGCGGGAATACCCTTTAAGCAAAGAGCTTCTGGCCATGTCCCGGGTGTGGGTCTCCACATCCGGAGAGGATCTCATTATTGCTGCCAAAGGCGCTCCCGAAGCCATTGCCGATCTGTGTCATTTTGATGCACAAGGACTCAAATGGCTGGAAAAAAAAATCGATATACTGAGCAGCCAGGGCAAACGGGTCATCGGCGTGGCATGCAGCCGGTATAAAAAAATAAATCTTCCTGATCAGCAGCACGATTTCCAGTTTGAATTTATCGGCCTTCTCGGTCTTGAAGACCCGGTTCGCCCCAATGTCAAAGGGGCCATAGAAGAATGTTACACAGCCGGTATACGGACCATTATGATCACCGGCGATTATCCGGGCACAGCCATGAGCATTGCAAGGCAGATCGGTCTTCGAAACCCGGACCGGCACATCACCGGCCCTGAACTGGAAGCCCTAACCGATGAAGAGCTTGCCGGACCGATAATGAATGTCAACATCTTTGCCCGTATGGTGCCGGAACAAAAGCTGAGGATCGTGCGGGCCCTGAAAATCAACAAGGAGATTGTGGCCATGACCGGGGACGGTGTCAATGATGCGCCTGCCCTGAAAGCCGCCCACATCGGTGTGGCCATGGGCGCACGAGGCACGGACGTCGCCCGGGAGGCCTCCTCCCTGGTACTCCTGGATGATGATTTTAATTCCATTGTCACGGCCGTGCGCATGGGACGAAGGATTTACGACAACCTGAAAAAAGCCATGATGTATATTCTTTCCGTTCACATCCCCATTGCCGGGCTTTCGCTCATCCCGGTTCTTTTCAAATGGCCTTTGATTTTATTTCCCGTGCACATTGTATTTCTTGAGCTCATCATCGACCCGGCCTGCACCCTGATTTTTGAGGCGGATAAAGATGACAGCGGCGTCATGGAACGCCCTCCCCGAAGCATGGATGAAAAACTTTTCGAAAGATCGACCCTTTTGAAATGCTTTTTTCAGGGCGGCCTGACACTTGCCGTCACCATTGCCGTCTATCTTTTTATCCGTCATGACCATCCCACTGAGACGGCCAGAGCCCTGTCCTTTCTTACCCTGGTGGTTTGTAATCTCGGCATGATCCTGTCCAACCGCTCGCTCACAAGGTCCGGCCTCAGCATGCTCAAAGAAAGCAACAGCGCCTTTAAATGGGTCATGACCGGAACCATCATCGTGATGTGCCTGGTGCTGACCATTCCCTTTCTTATGAGCCTCTATCGTTTCGGCCCCATTTCCCTGGATGATTTTTCCCTTGCTCTGGCAGGAGGCTTTGTGGCAGTTCTGCTCATGGAACTTTTGAAATTAGTTCCTTTAACACTTAAAAAAGGATAAAAACCAAATGAAATGTCCGGTATGCAAAACCAATGATTTATTGATGTCAGATCGCCAAGGTGTGGAAATTGACTATTGTCCGGAATGCCGTGGGGTTTGGCTTGATCGCGGCGAGCTGGATAAAATTATCGAACGCGCCCTTCCTTCAGCAGCGCCGCAGCCGTCTTCCGGATCTGAACAGCGGTTCAAAAAACAAGACCAGGAACATGACGGCCGTCACGGTTCAGGACATGGATATGGAAAACCCTATAAGAAAAAGTCTTTTTTAGAAGATATCTTCGACTTCTAAAACCCATTGGCTTATAGGAAAATGATGTTCGGAACCATTCTGATCTCAGTCTGCACTTTCATGCATGTTTATGTTTTCCAGCGCATGGCCTCAGTGCCTTTTGTTAAAGAGCACATACCCGGAAAAGCATTCCTTCTTGCAGCCGCAGTCCTGTGGGTGGTTTTCTTTTTTGGCCGTGTCGTTGGCCATGAAGGAACAGGGCTTCCGGCCAAAGCCCTTGAATTCTTCGGAATGACATGGATGGCTGTTTTGTTCCTGACATTTATTCCTCTTTTATTCATAGACCTTATCACTTTATTCGGTTTTATCCTGCCCCGGCTATCGCCCTCGCTGCGGGGGATTGCCGTCTTGATCGGCATGGTGCTCTCAACAATTGCTCTCATTCAGGGCCTTCGGCCACCGGTGGTGGAAAAATATGAAATAAACCTTCCCGGTCTGCCTGATGCTCTGGATGGAACTGTGATCCTTGCCCTGTCGGATATGCATATAGGCTCACAGCTCGGCAAGGATTGGCTTTCGGCCCGCATCGGTCAGATAAAGGCGGAAAAGCCGGATCTTGTGGTATTGCTGGGTGATATTTTTGAAGGGCACGGCCTTCCTGAAGACCAGTTGATTGAACCTTTCAGGCAAATCTCTGCGCCTTCTGGCCTGTGGGCTGTCCCTGGGAACCACGAATTTTACGGCGGAAACAAAACAAACCTCTTTAAAGCCGCAGGCTTTACACTGCTGAACAACGCCTGGACCGAAATAAGACCGGGTCTTGTCCTGGCAGGCGTGGAAGATCTGACCATCAGCCGCCGAATGGGTCAGGGCAATGACCCCATCCTGCAAGCACTCAAAGGCCGCCCTCCGGGTGCTGCCATTCTTCTCTCCCATACCCCGTGGCAAGCAGAAAAGGCGGCGGCTGAAGGCGTGGGCCTGATGCTCAGCGGCCACACCCATGGCGGGCAGATCTGGCCCTTCGGCTACCTGGTTAAAAAATTTTATCCGCTACTGGATGGGCGATACGAGGTGGACGGCATGACTGCTATTGTGTGCAGAGGCACAGGAACATGGGGACCGCGTATGCGGCTCTGGCATCCGGGCCAGATTCTCCGGATCACATTGCGGGGATCTGGGAAATAAAACTGCTGAAAAATAAATCAGTACAAAGGTTAATACAAGAAGGGAGCTTATGATGAAAAAAATGATATGTATCGGGCTATGCTTTCTATTGATGGGGTGTGTTTCATCCCAACAAAATTATTATCAGCAAATGGAATATTGGAAAGGGAAAAACATTGATGAAATCGTAAACAGCAAATGGGGATATCCTGATGAAACCCTTATAGCCCCAAACGGCAATAAGCTTTATAAATACATTGATAAGGATCAGTCTGTTGAAACTCAGCAAGTTTATAATTACCGGCGAAGGTCTTGGGAGACCCAACCCTATGTTATCAGTTATGAATGTGTAACATTTTTTGAAGTGGATAATAACAACCGGATTGTTAATGTAAGATGGAAAGGAGACGGTTGTCCATAACTGATACTGCTGAATTGAATCCGGTAACCGGGGGATTTCCACCCCGGTTACCCCCATACCATCCCGCTGTGACTTTTTCCATTAGCAGGCCTTATCCCTCATCTTTGTCAATAAGATTCCCTGCTCCTGGTTTGCGTTGAATCAGATAATAGCCAATAGAGAGTGCCAGAATGATCGCCGCTATTCCTATCAGAGACTGAGCGGAATATTTGTCTACGTCCAGGATAATGACCTTGCGGGCGACGGCAATAATGGCAACGGCCATGACAATTTTTGCATGGTTGGCGTTTTGGCTGGTGTAGGTCTTGATAATGGTTTCCAAGAGCTCAATGCCGATAAGCACCAGCATGAAAAGTCCGAATATCTCGAAGAGCTCATTGATTTCGAGAATAAAAAGCGGCGGAGTGAGAATGTCTTTAATGATGATCCACGCCAAGTCAATGGTTGCGAGCAGCAAAACCAAACACATCATGATCACCAGCGAGAAGATGATGACTCTCTCGAATTTCTTGATTGCTCCTATCATTTTATCTCCTTTGCGATAGTGCTTGGCCTGCACTCCTTTTATTTCTGATCCATTTATCAAACGATATGACCGGCAGTACGATTGCTCCGGAGGCCATGGCGAACATCCAGGCCCGGCCGTCAAGCGGCGCGGAGCCAAAAAGCGTCTGCAGCAGCGGCAGATAGATAAAGCAGGCCTGGAGGATTAACAAAATGCCTATGCCTATAAATACGGGTGGATTGCTGAAAAAACCCTGGGCAAAGAGCGAGGACTTCAGTGACCGGCAGTTGAGCAGGTAAAAAATCTGGGTGAAGGTGATGCTTGTCACACAGAGGGTCTGGGCTTCGGAAAGGGCCAGAGCATGCATGGCGCTCGTAACAGGTCCTGGGCCGACGATACGATAGTACTCCCAGAGGAACAGCCCGCAAGCACTCGCGGCCATGAGGATGCCGACAATAACCAAGCGGGTGATAATAAAGCCCGAAAATACAGGTTTATCAGGAGAGCGCGGCCGTCGCTTCATGGCATTCGGCTCCAGCACCTCAAAAGCCAGGGGAATTGAGAGGGTAACACTTGCCACCAGGTTGATCCATAGGGTCTGGCTGGGGGACATGGCCATAAGGAGTTCATTGACGCCATCAATCTGAATTGTCGGGAAGAAAAACATCGCAACCGACAGGGTGCAGGCCAGGCCGAGATTGGTGGGCAGCATAAAGACCAGGGATTTAATGAGGTTGTCGTATACCCGGCGACCCTCCTCCACTGCTGCGGTGATGGAAGCGAAATTGTCGTCCATCAGTACAACCTTGGCTGCTTCTTTTGATACTGCTGTGCCGGTTATCCCCATGGCAATACCGATGTCGGCACGCTTCAGGGCCGGTGCATCATTAACACCGTCACCGGTCATGGCAACGACATGGCGCTGGGCCTGCAAGGACTCGACAATCCGGATCTTGTGCTCAGGAGCCACCCTTGCAAAGACATTGGTATTCATGGCCGCATCCTGTAGCTGCTTTTCGGAAAGACCGTCAAGGTCACGGCCCGAGACGGCGTTTTGCCCTTTGGGTAACAGGCCGAGCTGGCGGCCAATTGCCTCGGCGGTCACAGGATGATCACCGGTTATCATCTTGACCGTAATCCCGGCATTATGACAGACCCGGATGGCATCCATGGCCTCGGTTCTGGGAGGGTCGATCATGCAGAGCAACCCTGAAAACAGCAAATCACCACGGACGGCCTCCGGCTGGATCTGATCCGCAGACACCTTTTTCTTTTGTGCAAGGGCGATCACCCGCATGCCCTGGCGGGCATAGGTGGCCATGGCCTCGTTAATTTGGCGCAATTCCGATTCGCCCAGGGCGCAGCGCTCAATAACAGTTTCCGGAGCACCCTTCAGGAGGATATGGTTTTCCCCGTGAATCTTGTGAAGGGTAGCCATAAACTTGCTGTCCGACTCGAACGGGATGACATCCAGGCGGACATGCTGACTGCGGAGAATTTGGCTTGAAAGGCCGGCTTTCTCGCCGGCAACAACTAGTGCCGCCTCGGTTGGATCACCGGTGATGGTCCAGATGTTTTGCTCAAGACGCACTACGGCATCATTGCAGAGGATGGCGATGGTGAGCAAATCATTCAGGGCCGTCGGGAGCTTTATCAGACAGGCGCCATCGCGTTCGATCTCCCCGTCCGGGGAATAACCGATGCCGGAAAACCGGTATTCCTGACCGGCCAGCCATGCCACCTGCACCGTCATTTCGTTGCGTGTCAGAGTGCCGGTCTTATCGGAACAGATAACAGTGGTTGAGCCAAGGGTTTCAACTGCCGGGAGGTGCCGGACAACCGCATGCCTTTCGGCCATGCGCCGGACGCCCACGGCGAGGCATATGGTAATGACCGCCGGAAGACCTTCGGGGATTGCCGCCACTGCCAGAGAAACGGCAACCATGAGAGATTCGCCCAGGGGTGCATCTTTGACCCAGATGCCGAAACCAATGAGGACGGCGACTACAACCACTACGGCAGCAGTAATGCCGCTGCTGACTTTGGCCAGCTGACGAGTCAGAGGGGTTTCCAGCTGCCTGGTCTGGTTGAGCAGGGCATTGATCCGGCCCAGCTCTGTGTTGCCGCCCGTAGCAACCACTACCCCGGTGGCAGTCCCCTGCAGAACAAGCGTTCCGCTAAAGGCCATGCTGATCCGGTCACCAAGAGGTGCCTCCCTGGAAACGGCATCGCTCCTCTTTGCCACCGGCAGCGACTCGCCGGTGAGGGCGGCTTCTTCGACCAGGAGATTTTTTACTCTGATCAGGCGCAGATCGGCAGGAATCTTGTCACCGCTCTGCAAGTTCACGAGGTCCCCGGGGACAAGGGTTTCGGCGGGAACGGCAATGGGCTGCCCGTCCCTAAGTGCGGTTGCAAATTCCGGTATCATGGCGGCAAGTGCTTCAATCGCTTGTCCTGCCCGGTATTCTTGTATAAAACCAATAATAGCATTAACCCCCACTGCACTGAAAACCACCAAGGCATCGGTAATTTTTTGCAGCCCGATGGCCAATGCGCCGGAAGCAATCAAGAGCCAGCCAATGGGGTTATTGATCTGGCGCCATAAAATCAGCCAGGGGCTATCGCTCCCCTTACGAAGAAGCGTGTTGGCACCATGGCGTTGAAGCCTCTCTGCTGCTTCGCTGCCATTCAACCCGCTGAGGCCGGTCTGTAACTCGGATAGGACATCCTGATCTGATAAGGCATGCCACAGGATACCCTCCGGCTTTTGAATGTTTTCTTTCATCTTTACATATCTCCCGAAAAGATCAAAGGGGATTGCTGCTAAAGTGCAGAAAATGGAAATAGTAGGATATGAAGCTGATTCTGGTCAAGCAAAATATATAATACCTTTGCCTATAGACAGGCATAATCTCATTGCGACGAGGGTGTTTTTTTTCACTTTTCAAAACAAAAAAATCCATATAAAATCGCCATGGTTTGAAAAATTCGGATCATTAAGATCTCAATAAGGAGAAGTTGACATGCAGAAAACAACGCGTTTCAATCTGTTTTATATCACCATCGCCATTCTGGGAATTATCTTTTTTCATGACCTCTGGATGAGTTATCAGTCCATTTCCCCTTTGGCCTACAGTGAGTTTCAGGCCCTGGTCCGGGAGGGCAGGATTAAAGAGATGGTAGTCACCGCCGATGAGATCCGGGGAGAACTCAAAGACCCGCAGCCGCCGAACAAAAAATATTTCCGCACGACCCGGGTTGAAAACGGTCTCGCCGAAGAGCTTCAGAAATATGATGTGAAATTTTCAGGCCATATAGAAAGCAAATTTTTTTCGACTTTAATGTCCTGGATTCTGCCGACTCTTTTTTTCTTCGGAATCTGGTTTCTGATCATGCGGCGCATGTCCGGTCAGATGGGAGCCGGAGGAGGATTCATGTCCATTGGAAAGAGCAAGGCCAAAGTGTATGTGGAAACCGGTATCAAGACCACCTTTGCCGATGTGGCAGGAGTCGAGGAGGCCAAGGCTGAGCTCAGGGAAACCGTTGAATTTCTGAAAGCACCGGACCGTTATGGCCGCCTCGGCGCCCGCATGCCCAAGGGCATCCTGCTGGTGGGCCCGCCGGGCACTGGAAAAACACTTTTTGCCAGGGCTGTTGCCGGTGAAGCAGGGGTTTCATTTTTTTCCATCTCAGGTTCGGATTTTGTTGAAATGTTTGTGGGTGTGGGTGCGGCCCGGGTGCGGGATCTTTTCGAACAGGCCCGCCAAAAAGCTCCGGCCATTATTTTTATTGATGAGCTGGATGCCATGGGAAGGGCAAGAGGAGCGTCCGGGTTTAGCGGTGGCCATGACGAGAAAGAGCAGACCCTGAATCAGCTCCTGGTAGAGATGGACGGATTTGACCCCATGAGCGGGATTGTGCTGATCGCAGCCACCAATCGGCCGGAGGTTCTGGACCCGGCACTTCTCAGAGCAGGCCGCTTTGACCGCCAGGTTCTGGTGGATCGCCCGGACAAACAAGGGCGGCTTGCTATCCTCCAGGTCCATGTCAAAAAAGTGAAACTGGATGAAAGCACGGATCTGGAACAGGTGGCCGCCCTCACCCCCGGATTCACCGGCGCTGATCTGGAAAACCTGGTTAATGAAGCTGCCCTGGCAGCCACCCGGCGAAGCGCTGAAAACATATCCCTTCAGGATTTCAATACCGGAGTGGAACGTATTGTGGCAGGACTTGAGCGCAGAAACCGGCTTTTAAATCCCCGCGAACGTGAGATTGTGGCCTATCATGAAATGGGCCATGCCATTGTGGCCATGGCTATTTCCGGTTCAGATCCGGTGCATAAGGTGTCCATCATCCCAAGAGGGATAGGCGCTCTCGGGTACACTATCCAGAGACCCACCGAAGATCGGTATCTCATGACCCAGACAGAGCTTGAAAACCGGATGGCGGTTCTCATGGGCGGAAGGGCTGCCGAACATGTGGTTTTTTCCCATTTTTCCACCGGGGCTGCCGATGACCTGGCCAGGATTGCCGATATCGCCCGGAGCATGGTTGCCCGCTACGCCATGGAGCCGGATTTGGGCCATGTTGCATTTGAGACGGACCAAAGGTCCTTTCTTGGCCCCTCTGGAGAGCCCTTCCGCCAGAAACTATATGGTGATGACACGGCAAGGGAAATAGATTGTGCAGTGCGCCGCATGGTTTTAACAGCCTTTGACAGATCCGTTCACATCCTGAAAGAAAACCGGGATGTTCTCGAAGAAAGCGCAAAACTCCTCCTGAAGCAGGAAACCTTGGAATCGCCTGATCTGGAAACCCTTTTCAAATCCCTGAAACCCGCTTCCCAAGAATTTGTGGCATCCACCCCGGAATGCAGAGGTCCATCCGCATGAGAAATAAATTCCTTGGCACAGGAGAGCCCGGATACCATCCCTTTCGAAAAATCAGGATCATGCTGGCCGGGCTCAGGTTTGTCTTTCGTTATGAATTTACTGTGGCCTACAAGCTTGTGCTTTCCACCGTCATTCTTGTCTTGGCGATAGTTTTCAGGCAATGGCTGGATTTTGAAATTATTTTAATTTCTACTGGTTTTGTCGTGGTGACGGAAATGCTTAATACCGCCATTGAAGCAGTCTGTGATTTTGTTGAAACCCGTGAAAATGAAAAAATAAAGGCAATCAAGGATATTGGAGCCGCCTCTGTGGGTATCAGCATTTTTGTTTGGCTCGTGGTCATAATTTTCAATGGAGCTCATCTTTTTTCAATTATTCGAAAGGCGTCATGATACTTTCCTGATATTGAATAATATTTGCAGACGGGTCATTTCAGGCGGGGCTCGCAGACCAGAATATTGCGCTCGTCGATTTCCAGGCGGCATTTTTTTTTCAGAATGGCTTTTAATTGGCTGCGGGCCCGGTGAAGGCGGACCTTAGTGTTTTCTACACTGATATCAAGGATATCGGCAATTTCCCGATGGCTGAACCCCATCACATCAAACAGCAGCAAAGGAGTCCTGAGCGATTCGGGCAAAAGCTTTGTCTGCTCCTGAACGCATTGGCTCATTTGCTGCTGTTCCAACAGTTTTTGGGACGATAAAGGATGCGGCATTATTTCCGTCTCCAGGACTGAATTCTCCTGCCGGGCTTTCCTGCTTGAGTTCCGGAAATGATCCTGACATACATTAAAGGCGATCCGGTATATCCAGGAGGATGTTTTCCGGTTGTCGTTTAATTGAGGCAGATTTTTCTGAACTTTGACAAAGGTTTCCTGGAGCAGGTCTTCTGCAACCCACATGTCTTTAACCATCAGGAAAATAAACCTCCGGACGCGCTCATAATGCGCTTCATATATGTCCCAGTACGCATCCATCTAACAGCTGCACGCCCCCTTTCCGGAAGGGCCGCAACACCCTTCGCCGGTATCTTCATCTTTAACACCCAGGGTATCATTAATATGAGTTTTTAAAAAGATATGCGCTCCGTTTTTTACCTTTGTGGCAAGATGAACCACATGCAGGATTTCTTCAGTTGTTAAACCCAATACTCGGGATTTTTCATATAAATGATCAAAACAGGGGATACAATTGGCGCCGACAGCAGCAGCCAGGGCGATTTGAATATCGTGTTTATCCGACATGGGATTTCCTCCTTTTTTTTAATTGTTTATGCATAAGACGGCAGGGCAATCAAAAAGGTTACAGATAAAAACCGGAAAGGACGTTCTTGATAATTCTTGATATTTGCAAAGGACTGGTATATCCGACAGTCTGTTTCCAAAAACAATATATGATGAAAGCGGCCATGGTTTTACTTATATTGACGGGTCTTTTGTCCGGCCTTTTTTTTAGTTCTTCCTTTATCCTCAACCGCATGATGAGCCTTGACGGAGGCCATTGGGTATGGTCGGCAAGTCTTAGATACGCCTTTATGGTCCTCCTTCTGGCAGGACTGATCTTGCTGATGAAAGGCCCTTCTGCCTTAAAAGGCCTTTTCCGGGTTTTTTTTAAACACTGGATATTCTGGACTCTCACCGGCAGTATCGGGTTTGGCGGGTTTTATTCTCTTCTCTGTTTTGCGGCTGACTATTCTCCCGGCTGGGTCATTGCCGCCACCTGGCAATTGACCATCATTGCCACCCTCCTGGTGCTGATCGGATTTGGAAGGTCTTTCCCCAAAAAAATATGGATTTTTTCTTTTATTGTCTTTAGCGGGGTTCTCATGATCAATCTGAACCATGCCCGGATGACCTCAATCAAAGAAATCCTCATGGGAGCCCTTCCGGTTCTCCTGGCAGCCTTTTGCTATCCCGTCGGGAACCAGCTGGTCTGGGAGGCGGGCCGTGGTAGACCTTCTCTTCCCAGGATTGACGATCCCCTCGTGGCAAACCCGTTTCACAAGGTCTTTCTCATGACTCTCGGCTCTGTTCCCTTCTGGGTTTTGCTGATCGCCATGGTCAGACCGGGGCTCCCATCAGGCGGGCAGATGATCCATACTTTTCTGGTGGCTGTATTTTCAGGAGTGATCGCCACAAGCCTGTTTCTTACGGCAAGACATAAATCTTCAAAACCCAGCGAGCTTGCCGCCGTGGATGCAACCCAGTCCAGCGAGGTCATTTTTGCCCTGATGGGTGAGATCATTATTTTACACTCACCTTTTCCGGATGCGATTTCCCTGGCAGGAATAGTGCTGGTTTTTTTCGGGCTGGCGCTATTCATCCGCTTTCAGGAGATCGGGGGGTGAAGACCGGGAACCAGCAATAAAATCAAATAGTTGACATTGTTACTGTTTTTTCTTATGTTTGTTTTAACAAGATATTTCTTAATTTTTCAGCATAAGGAGGGCACATGGAAGGTCATGAGTTATATAAGGATATGAATACCCGAACCGTTAGGATCACCCTGGTGGATGGGACCAGAATCAGCGCCAGCGTCAATATCGACCGGCAGCCGGGTTACAGCAGATTAAGCGATCTTATCAGCAGCGACCGGGAACCCTTTCTGGTCCTGATGAATTCCAGTGTTTATAAATCAAGCATAGACAGTCCGGAGCGGTATGAAACCCTGTTTGTCAACAAGGACCACATCCTCTGGGCCACACCGGAAGAGGCTCAGAAATAATTCGGATGTCCGCATCAAAGCGCTTTGCACCCGGGGCCGGAGAGAGTGCTTCTGCCGCCCGGGATTGGTGTGATGCCGATCCTTGTTCCGATCCTTTCCTTTAAGGCCGGGACATGGGAAATGATGCCGATGAGCTTGCCCTGGCGGTGAAGCCCTGAAAGTGCTTCCAAAGCAGTTTCAAGGGCGTCCTCATCCAGGGTGCCGAACCCCTCGTCCAAGAAGAGTGAATCCACCCGGACCTTGCGGCCGGACATGTGGGACAGGCCCAGGGCCAGTGACAGGCTGACAATAAAGCTTTCCCCTCCGGACAGGTTTTTGGTGGAGCGGATTTCCCCGGCCTGATAATTGTCCACGATGTTCAGCTCCAGGGGCTCATCCTCGTCCCGGATCAGAAGATAACGGTCCGACATTTTTTCAAGCTGACGGTTGGCATGGGCTACCATGATTTCAAAGGTCAAGCCCTGGGCAAAATTTCTGTATTTCTTGCCGTCCGCGGACCCGATAAGTCCATGAAGGCTGTCCCATCTGATGCATTCGGCTTTCTGAAGGTCGATGAGCTTTTTTTTCTGTGATAATTTTTCTTTAGCCGATGCATTGTCAATGAGTTTTTGCTTTATAGCGCCGGTTTCCTCCCCAAGCAATTTCAAAGAATCCTCGAGAGCGATCTCTTCTTTTTTCAAATCATCCAGGGACCGAACGGTTATTTTTTTATGTGTTTCAATCAAAAGCCGCTGCTCCCGGTCGTTTTTTCTTGCCCCGATTTCCATCATGCTTTCATCAAGCTTGCTTGCTCTTTCCGAAAGGCTTTTTCTTTCCTCCGGGGAAAGCCTTAGAGAAAGAAAGATCTCCTCGTTCTTAAAATCTGAGGCCCTGCAGGCCAAAAGAAAAGAGTCCTCCAGGCCGGAAAGCTCCGACCGGCGTTTTTCCGTAGTTTCCATCAGGGCCTCAATCCGGGTCATGCCTTCCTTGAGAGATTCTTTTATTTCATCCCGGTTCTTTCTTGCTGTTTTGACCAAGGCTTCCGCTTTTTCAACCTTTTTTTCAAGGTTTGCTTCTTCCATGTCCGGAAATTTATTGCCATAGGATCGAATACGATCCAGGCTCAGCAATTCAATTTCTTTTTTTTGGACTGAACCTTTTTCTCTGATTTCATTCATCCGTTCTTCCAGGGTGTTGATGACCCTGTCCAAACCGGATATCCCGGCCAAAAGTTCAGCCTGGTGTTTTTCAATATGGGTTTTTTGATCCTGATGGTCCTGGAAATTTTTCTGCCGGATTTTCAGAGTTTCCATGAGCGTGTCAAGACCTGTTTGTGGAATCTTCTCCAGGTCAAAGGGTTTAAGATTCAGGGCAAGGGCCTTATTTTGCCGGTCAAGCTCTTCAAAAGCCCTGTGAAACTCCTTTTCAGACCTAAGAAAGGCGGTTTTGATTTCCTCTTCCCGATGCTGAATCAGGGCTCCTTGCTTTTCAGCATCGATAACAGCCAGGGCAGAGGATTTTTCCAATGCTTCCTTGTCTTTCAATTGGTTTTCCAATTCTTCCGCATTTTTTATCAGGTTTGAAAGAAGGCTGATGCTCTCTTCCATACGATCTGATTGAGGGATATTGCCCTCGGCAAAAGGATGGTGCAAGGAACCGCAAAGGGGGCAGGGACTGCCGTCCTTTAATCTTGCCCGGTCTTCTTCAAGACTCTGGATCTTTTTGAAATCAAACAGCTTGAGCAAAAGGCTTTCCCTCTCTTCGCGGTATTCCCGGAGCAGGCGGCCGTCCAAAAGAACTTCCAGATCTTTTTTGGTTTTTTCAACGGTCTTCAGGCAGACTGCATGATTTTCTTTAAGGGTTTGCTGATATGCGGCTTTCTGGCGGCACTGGGTTTCTGTTGCTTTCAGCGAATCCTTAAGACCAGTCATCTCTTTTTCCAGGGCTGTCTGTTTTTCTGTGGCAGATTTAAGGGTCTTGACCTGTTCTAAAATCCCGGTAAGCCTTATTGTAAGCTCTGCATCAGCAGCATGGGTCAAAAGATAGGCATTCAGTTCTGAAATTTTTGTTTCTGCCAGGGCCAGATCCTTAGCCGTCTTTTTTTGCTCCTCTTTTTTCCCTGCAATTTCAGCCTCACTCTTTTTCCAGTCTTTTAAAAGGGTTTCCAGAAATGCCTTTTTCTCTGAAATCTGTATATCCAGCGCTCTCATCTCTTTGATCAGCAGGAGTTCCTTTTTCTGCTCTTCCCTGATCGAAAAAAGATCGGATTCAGCCTTATCAAGGGCGGTCTGTCTTATTTCCAGGGCTTTTTGTCTTTCAGGAATCAGGCGTTCAGTTTTTAAAAGGACCTCCAGATCTAGGTGTTGCTGCCGGCGAAGGGATTGAAGGGTGGCATAGACACTGTCCAGTTCTGCAGCTTTATCTGCATTTTTCAATCTGTTGCGGTCCGGCTCAAAGGCGTTTAATGCCAGGGCAAGTTGTTTGGACTCCTCCTCAATGGCCAAAAGCTCTCTTTTCAGCGTATCCATCCCGGTGAGCCAGAGGATGGCAGCCCGGATTTCATTATGCTTTTGTCTTGAATGTTCTTCAGCTCTTTTTTTATTTTCAAGCTCCATAAGGGCCAAGCCCTCTTCTTCATCACCCAAAAGGATGATCCCGGCGGTTTCAGCCATGAGAAGATCCAGCTTTTTATGTTCATCGGTTTTACGTAAATGAACCAGTTTTGAGATATCGCTGTAAACCGCAGTACCCGTGATCTGCTCCAGGATGGGGGACCGGTCGTCCGGCGCTGCAGCCAGGAATGCGGCAAACCCGCCCTGGGCAAGGAGCATGGATCTTGTGAACCGGGTAAAATCCATGCCCGTGGCTTCTTCAATCTTTGCCGCCACCTCCCGTTTGCCTGACTCCAGCACTTTGCCTGTGTCTGCATCTGAAATCTCATGCTTTGCATCCTGAAGGTTGCCGGCAGGTTTTTGCCCGGCCCTTCTCTGGCTCCAGTGGCACCGGAATCGCCCGGCCTGGGTCTCAAAGGTGACTTCGGCAAAGCATTCTCCGGTTCTGCGGGACATGACTTCATTGCTGGTCTTGGTGATCAGATTCAAGCGTGGCGTTCTGCCGTACAGGGCAAGGCAGACGGCGTCCAGAAGGGTCGACTTTCCGGAGCCTGTCGGACCGGTGATGGCAAAAATCCCCTCGGCTGCATATTCAGGCACGGCAAAATCAATTTGCCATTCACCATAAAGGGAATTCAGGTTTTTAAATCTGAGGCCAAGGATTTTCAAGGTCTTCTCCCTTTATTCGGCATGGAGATCCTGTTCGTACAGCATGGTCAGAGCTTCCTGATAGGTCTGAATCAGCGTCGGGCGTTTTTCTTCCTCCACTTCATAGCTGTCCAACAGGCGTTGAAATACTTCGTTGACACTCAGATTGTTCAATTCTTCTGCTTCCTTTTTTTTCTGAAGAACCCGGTCCGTGGCCTGCCTGTTTCGGATACGCAGGATTTCCATGGCCGTGTCGGCCACAGCCTCTTCCAGGATCTGTCTTAAATTGGGGATCATGTCTTTGCCCGTATATTCGATTTCCAGCCAGACCCGGCTTTCCTTTACTTTGAGTTCAAGCAGGCGGCTAAGAATTTTCTCCATATCCCCGGAAATTCTTTCCAGGACCTGAAAACACGGGATAGGATGCTCGCTGATATCCGGGGTTCTGCCCTTAAAATCCACCAGAATCACCTTTTTTTCCCGGCCGGCTTCGCCAAACCCCATGGGGATAGGAGAACCCGAATACCTGAGATGCTCTTCCCCCCCTACTTTCTGTGAAAGGTGCAAATGCCCGAGAGCTGCATAATCAAACCCTGAAGTAAAGATTTCCTTTCCCACATGGGCCAGGGACCCGACATAAAGCTCCCGGACGCCATCCCCCTCAACAGTCCTGCCGCCTGCGGCAAAAAGATGCCCCATGGCAATGACCGGGAGGCTGTTCCCACAGGTTTTTCTTTTTTCTTCAGCCTGCCGCAAAACCCCGGCATAATGGGTTTCAATCCCCTGGATGAGCCTGATACTTTTATCATCCAGGCTTTCTCCGGCCTCTGCAACCCGGATATCCCGGTCTCTTAAATAGGGCACGGCGCAGACAACAGCTTCGGGGCTGCTGGAAGGACTTCTTAGAACAATGATTTCATCTTCCGGACTTCCGGTAAAAGCCCCCACCACATGAACGTGCAACGCCTTTAGAATCTCTTTTGGTGCATTTAAAAAGGACGGAGAATCATGGTTCCCCGCAATAATGACCACATGGCGGCAGGAAGATGCCGACACCCGGCATAAAAACTGATAATACAGCTCCTGAGCCCGGTTGCTCGGGGTGCCGGTATCGAATATGTCCCCTGCCACAAGAAGGGCATCAACCTTCCGGGCCTCCATGAATCCGGCCAGCCAGTCCAGAAAGGATGAGAACTCATCATAGCGTTTCCTGCCATACAAGGCCCGTCCGATATGCCAGTCTGAAGTGTGAAGAAATTTCATAATTCCTTTTATTTACGGCAGAATTTCAAAATCCGTGGTCTTATAGGAGACGATTGCCGAGATTTGATTCTCATTGAAAAAAGCCTTTGCTTCTTTCAGGGCGTTTTCCATTAGGATATCAGCCTTTTCCCCAAATTCTCGGCAGATCACCCGCCCCATGGTGCTATACAGATGGCCGCAATGATATTCCAAGGGCATGATGGCATCTTTGCCAGGTCTGATTTTCTTTTTTAACATCAGCCCAAGCAATTTAAAAAAAGAGAGCCCGGCATCCTTGAAAACAAAATCACAGACTTCTCCTCCATCGGGTCTGATTGAATTCACACGGATAGCAAGATCCGGATTAAATCCATGGACAAGGGCCTTATCAATTTCCCGGCAATAGTATTTGCCGAATTCCAGAAGATTGTTGCTTTTCCAGGTCTCATACCATGGGCATTGATCGATCTGCATCCGGGCATGGGGATATTTTTCAGCAAATCTGTAATTCATCTCACCTTTGGGAACCGCCCATTCCCCATAAGCAAAATAATTGTCCATGGTCAGGTCATGTCCGTATTTCTTGGCCCTTAGTGCCATCCGCTTCCCCCGCTGGCGGCCGTACTCCAAAACCGCCTGCCGGATAACCGGCTCTCCTTTTTCAACACCTGTCTCCTGAATCACCGATTTTGATATCATTGCAAACAAAAGTGCATGCTGCCGGGCGGTCATCATTTTTTCCTCCTGGTCCGGGACGGCTATACCTGGTTGTGGTTCCCCTGGCTCTGATTTATCTGATGTTTTTAACCGATCTCCGCAAAAATATCCAATATATTTAGGGAATGTTTTTTACATATATTTTCTTTATGGATATTTTCACTTAAAACAGATAACCCGGATGCTTGAGACAAAAAAAGAGAGAATGCGGAAGTAAACCTTATCAATGGCTGTTGGATGCTGTTGCTGTAAAAAAATACCCCTTAACTCCCTGACATTTCTTATCCCTTTTTTTCAATCCATTTATTCTTTTGTCATTTTCATCCGGTATCCCTTTCCTTTCGGATGGTGGTGTGAAGGGTTTCAAAATCCGGCGGAACCTTCTGCTGCTGATCTTTGCGGTAGATGACCGTTAAGGCGTCAAAATCGCATTTCAGGGCGCAGACCCCGCAGCCGATGCACCAGTTCTGATCCACTTTGGCAAGGCCCTCCTCAAGGGTGATGGCAGCCACAGGACAAATATCCATACAGGCCCCGCACCCAACGCAAAGATCAGGGTCGGTTTCCCGGACAAAATAGACGGCCATGAGTTCATCTCTTGGGATTTTTCTTCTCCGGATCATACCGACATTCCAGCAGGAGCAGCCGCAGCAATTGCAGTTGTGCTTGATTTTACCGGAAGCATTGTCCACAAAATGCACAAGACCGGCTTTTGCCGCTTCTTTGACAATTTTTCCGGCTTCTTCCCGGTTGATTTCCCGGCCAAGGCCCTGTGCAATGAGATAGTCTGCCATTTCGTCAAATTTGAGACAGACTTCCAGGGGATGCTCACAAGCCCTGTCCATGAGGCCTGCCTGAACCCGGCAGGGGCAGTGGGCTACGGCAAAGCGTTTGGCATTGTCAAGAACAGTGGTCATCATATCATGAGGAAGGACGGCCTGGACCTCCGGCTTCAGAGACTGATGAACCGGGATATAGCGGTATGCTTTGGTGTTTTGCCCGCCAAAGGCCTCTGCCGTGACCTTGCGGTTAAAATATTTCATGACGAGTTTTGTCATTTTCAAAGCAAAGGGCGTGTTTTTCCCATCCCAGAAAAATGACTGGGGAAATCCAAACCCCACCTGATGAAGGGCATAACCTCGTTCTTTCTTTTCCGTCAGGCCTGTAAAGATGAGCCTTCTGTCTGCAAGGGATTTAAGAATTTTTTCAATATGCACAGGGTCCATGCCTGTTTCCCGGGCCAGTTCTTCCGGGGTTACAGGCGTTAAAGGGGTATTGGCAACCGGGAGCAGGAGGGCGATTTTGGCTTCTTCTGCTGAAAAATTTTCCTTTAGAATATCCACAAGACCGTCTGTCAGGGGCAACCCCATCATGGACAAATGCCTTGCCAGGTGAGCATGAATACCGTCATCCATAAAATTCTTCTGTTTTGACTCCTCGTTTTTTTTCGTCCAGAATATTTCTGATTTGTTTTGCAAGCTCTTCCGACAGGACAGGTTTCATGATGCAGGCCCTTATTCCGAGTTGCTTGGCTTTTTCTTCATCCATGAATGCACTGTATCCCGTACAGATAATGACCGGGATATCCGGACGGATTTCCATTAGTTTTTCTGCCAAACTTGCACCGGTCATCCCGGGCATGGTCATATCAGTAATCACAAGATCAAATGCATGGGGGTTTGATTTGAAGATATCCAATACGGATTCCGGGTTGAGGCCTGCCTCCACCTGATAACCCAGGGAGGATAGGATGGTTTTTGTCGTGGCTATAATGGATTCTTCATCATCCACAAGGAGGATGGTTTCCGACCCCCGGGGAAGACACTGTGTCTGCTTTAAAGGCTTTTCTGGGGCCGTATGAATAACCGGAAAAAGAATACTGAAAAGGGCTCCTTTCCCTTTTGTGCTGTGGACGCTGACAGCCCCCTGATGGTGTTTTACAATCCCGTGGACCACGGCAAGTCCCATGCCGGAGCCCTGCCCGACATCACGGGTTGTAAAATACGGGTCAAAAATCCGGTCCAGGTTTTCAGGATCGATCCCGGGCCCCGTGTCCTTGATTAAAATCCTCACATAACGGCCGGGTGAAAGATTTGGGTATTGTGCGGCATTGTTTTCGCCAAGATCCATCTCTTGGGCACTGATATCTATTATTCCACCCGTTTTCTCCATGGCCAGGGAAGCATTGGTGCAAAGATTCATCAGCATCTGTCTCATCTGTGTCGGGTCTGCTGCAATAAAAATTTCAGTCTCCGGCAGATCCTGTTGGATACCAATGGTCGCAGGGATCATGGGTCTTAAAAACCGGATCTCTTCCCTTATGGCGGCGACGATATCCAAGGGTTTCAGTTCCTGTCCCGGATCCCGGCTGAAATTAAGGAGTTGTTTCACCACATCGGCAGCCCGAAGACATGCGGATCTGATCCTTTCAAGATAAGTTAATAACGGATTATCCTGCCTGATCTCATCAATGGCAAGTTCGGTATTGCCCATGATGATATATAAAAGATTGTTGAAATCATGGGCAATACCACCGGCCAGCGTACCGATGGATTCCATTTTGTAGGCCTGGCGGAGTTGCTTTTCCAGATGTCTTTGATCCGACACATCCCTTGCTATCCCCCGGAATCCGATGCCGTTGCCGTTTTTGTCTTTGATCAGAGAGACAATGGTTTCGACAAAACAAACCGACCTGTCTTTTCGAATCAACTGCCAGTCATGGGCTTTGGTGGATATTCCGGTTTTAAACACCTGGTTAAAGGTTTTAAAAATCTTTTTGGCATTGTCCTTGTCCATATATGCCCGGTTGTTCATTCCCATGAGTTCTTCCCTTAAATACCCGAGTATGCGGCACATGGAATCATTGAAAAAAGTAAAATTTCCCTTGTTATCGACTTCGTAATACCCGTCTTCAATACTTTCCAGGATGTTGCGGTATTTTTCCTCGGCCTGATTTTTGTCTTTTCTTTCTGCCCCTGATTTTTCCTGTTCTTTTTTCAGTGACAAAGAAAGCTGCTTTTCCTTTTCATGGGATTCGGTCAGGCCCCTGACCAGGACGGCAACGGAAATGGCTGCCAGGGAATTTAAAAACACAAAATTAATGCCTGCCACATACATAAGCCCTATGGAAGTAAAAAAAGGAAAATCCGTCCCCCATTTGCCGTTAATTTTTAAATAAGCGAAAATGCCAAGGGTAACCGCATTCATAAGAAGGCAAAAAACAGCAGCCCGGGAGCCTAAAAGCAAGCCTGCAAGGACTGCAAAGCAAAAAAGCCATGCCGGTCCCACACTGAAAGGCCCGACAAAGATAACAATCATCAGTCCGATAAGATAGGTGAACAATAAGGTAAACGCTGCCCGGATCCTATAGCCGATACCCGGCAGAAACAAAAGGACTGCACCGCCGGCCCAGATCACGGCAACCCTGAATATCAGGCTAGAAATTTCGGTTCCAACGGCCATGGGAAAAACCGCCAGAATGACAAAAAATCCAACTGCCTCTCCGAAAAAAAGCGTTGTGGAAAGAACCCGGTTTCGCCAATAGGACAGGCTGTCCGTTTCCTGTATATCTTCCGGAAGAATCCGTTTCATTATGGCGTCCCGGAACCGCTTGAGAAGTGTGATCAACAATACTTCCTTCCTTAAAGTCAATTTTTACGCTTTTTTCATATAGGTGCCGATAAGTTCGGCCTTGGCCAGAATATGATCCTTCATGGCGGCTTCAAGTTTTGACTTTGCCGGATCCTGAAGCTTTTTCAATACAATACTGAGGGCATACAAGGTATGGAAATACCTGTGGCGGCCTTTGGGCGGGCACGGCCCCCCATATCCGGTGATATTCCAGTCATTTAATCCCTCCAGGGTTCCGGAGGGAAGCTCGCTTACGGAAATATCCCGGGCAAGACCTTTTGTATCTGGCGGAAGATTGTACAAGACCCAATGAACCCATATCCGTTTCGGGTTGTCCGGGCTCGGTACATCCGGGTCGTGGACGATCAGGGCAAGGCTTTTTGTATATTCCGGTACTCCCTCCCAGCTTAATTCCGGAGAAATATCCTCTCCTTCACAGGTATATTCCATCGGGATTTCATCCCCATGGGCAAATGCATTGGATTTGAGTATGAGTGTCATATCTTTTCCTCCATATAAAGCTAACGCAATTTCCCGGTTTTTTCAACCCGCACCGGGCGTGTCTTTAATTTCGGGATCTTAGCTGTCGTATTTTCGTATTCTATATCAAACAACCGGTTCATCACAAGGTCATTTTTGGTTGTGTATTTTAAAAACTGCTTTTGCAAAATTAAAATTAATGGCATATTATGGCTAATGAAGTTCAGGGTGTTGTCCTGAAAATATTTATTTTCAAAAAAAGGGCGGCCGGTTTCTTATGATCAATAAAAACATCACCAGCAGGGACAAAATCAAGGAAAGGGTAATTGATTATCTCACGCAGATTCATCTGTTTGACGAACTTGTCGCAGATGAACTGACGATTACCGCAACCCATATGAATTACCTTGAAATGAAAAAGGGGCAATACCTGTTCAAAGAAGGAGACAAAGGAGATTACGTCTGTTTTGTTGTTGAAGGAGAGATAGAGGTGATCAAGCAGTCTGCTTCCGAAAAAAAGGTAAAAATTGCAACCCTGCCCAAGGGGAGCACTCTTGGCGAAATGGCCATCATCGACCATACTCCGCGTTCGGCCGCAGCAAGGGCAGGATCGGATACAACCCTGATCCTTTTCTCCCAGAAAGGTTTTAATAAAATACTGGATGAACACCCCAAAATCGGGATTAAAATTTTAAAAGGCATTTCCCGTCTTCTCAGCTTGAATATGCGAAAAACCTCAAGCCTTCTTGCAGACTATATGCTGCCGCCTGAAAAACCGGAAGATAAAAAAGCCGGGGCAAAAAAAAGCTGACCCTCTTAATCGTCCGACAAACATAAGGAATGATGTCATGGCAACAATCAGCCCGGAAGCAAAAGCCTATTTATTTGAACTTTATACCCGTACCGGCGGAGATACCGGAGCCCAGGTTTCCATGTATGATGTGGGTGAATCCCTGGGCATGGAGAAAAGCGATGCCGCATCCATGGCAGAAAGCCTATATATAGAAAATTATGCGGAGCTGAAGACCCTTTCCGGCGGCATCGGAATCACCCGTGAGGGAATGACCGTTCTGGAAATCAAAATCCCGTCAGCACCGGGTGAAGCATTATCCCTCGGTAAAGACCCGGTTTTAGGGGATGAGGGCCGGAGCAGTCTTGAAAAAATCCTTTTGGAAATAAAAAAAGCCGTCACAGATGCCGGGATGTCCTTTCACCAGATCGAGGAGATTCTTCTGGATATTAAAACCATCGAAGTTCAGATGCTTTCTCCAAGGCCCAAAACCGGGATCATCCGTGAAGTGTTAAGATCCATTCATCTGAGTCTTGACACATCAGGACCCAAGGATCTCACGGAAAAACTCAAGGGGTTGGTCTCTTCATAAAAAACCGGGTTTTCCGCATTATCGGTTTTACCAATAAGAATCGAATTTTTCATCAAAACTATCACTTTGACTCTGCTGCTATTCTCTCATAAATAATGAACCGTTATTTATTGTGAAGAGGCAGATATGTTCAAGGATTCAAAAGGGATTATACAATTAAGCAGCCAGGTTTCAAAAGCCCGGTCCATGGCAGACACCTGCAATGGATGCGGTATTTGTCAAAAGGAGTGTGCATTTCTCACCACCTATGGGAATCCCGGAACCATTGCCCGGCAGGCTGAGGCAGATCCTGACAAATGGCGGATGGTTTCCTTTGAATGCAGTCTTTGCAGGCTGTGCACCTCTGTCTGCCCCCAGGGTCTTGACCCGGATGCCATGTTTCTTGATTTCAGAAAAGAGGCGGTAAATAAAGGGCTTGTTGATTTTTCAATTTATCAGGGGTTATTGAATTACGAAAAAAAAGGCACCTCCAAACGATACACCTATTACAGCCTGCCGGAAAACTGCGATACTGTTTTTTTCCCCGGCTGCACCCTCACCGGAACCCGCCCTGCCGCAACCCAAAAAACCTATGATTACCTGAAAAAGCATGATCCCCATATGGGTATGGTGATGGATTGCTGCTCCAAACCTTCACACGATCTTGGGCGAGAGAATTTTTTTGGCCTCATGTTTTCAGAGATGAAAGGGTTTCTTCTTAAAAACACCATAAAAAAAGTGATTGTGGCCTGCCCCAACTGTTATAAAATTTTCAGTACATACGGTCCCCCGCTAAAGGTAGAAACCGTTTATGATGTCATGGCCCGGCACGGAGTTGAGCATCGTCAGCTGTCAGGGAACATCACTCTCCATGATCCCTGCCCGGTAAGGAATAAAACTCATATCCATGGGAGTATCCGGACCCTTGTCCATACCCGTGGGCTTGATATCGTGGAAACGCCACATACTGGAACGAAAACCTTCTGCTGCGGGGAAGGCGGGGCGGTGGGCTGTGTTTCCCCCGGATTTGCAGCCGGATGGGCAGAAAAAAGAGCAAAGGAAGTCCTTCCCCATAAAATTGTGACCTATTGTGCCGGGTGCGTAAACCATCTGTCCAAAAAAGCCGACGCCTTCCATGTCCTTGACCTTGTATTTGATCCGGATAATGCGCTAACCGGAAAGGCAAAGGTTTCCAAAGCCCCATTCACCTATCTGAACCGGCTGAAAGTGAAACGCGATCTGAAAAAAATTCCGGCTGGCGTTACCCGGGAAAGACTTTTTTCGGCGGATGATAAAAAGAAAAGCCGGCGTACACCAAAACTTTTCCTTGCTCTTGCCATCCTGGCTGCTGTTGCAGGGATGAGAGCCACGGGAGTCCATGAATATCTTGATCAGGAAAAATTAAGCCGGTTTATTCAGGAAAGCGGCAAAGCTGCTCCCATCATTTATATGCTGATTTATTCCCTTGCTCCAGCTCTTTTTCTGCCCGGTCTTCCCATTTCCCTTGCAGGCGGAATCCTGTTCGGTCCCTTTTGGGGCGTCATATATACCATTTTCGGTGCAACCGCAGGGGCAGGCATTGCATTTCTCATCTCGCGGTATATATCCGGCGGATTTCTTGAATCAAAACTGACGGGCTTAAAATGGATCAAATTCCAGGACAATGTTGAAAAACAGGGGTGGAAAGTGGTTGCCCTGACACGGCTGATCCCCCTGTTCCCCTTCAACCTGTTAAATTATGCCTTTGGACTGACACGGATCAAATTTACCCATTATATCATTGCCACATTTATCTGCATGCTGCCCGGCTGCATTGCATTTATTGTGTTTTCAAGTTCGCTTTTGGATCTTTTTAAGGGAAACCTGTCCAAAGAATTCATGATCGGGCTTTTGCTGATGATCATGGTATCCTTGATCCCGGTAATTTATAAAAAGATAAAAACAAAGAAAGGAATATAATGAAAAAACTTTTATGGTTTGCAGGTTTCATCCTTTTTTATGCCATGACCGCATTTGCAGGCCCCATGGACCTGACACCGGAACATCCCATTGCCTTTGACAAAGACAAGAAAACAGTTTCATTTCTGGCAGAGGTAAATGGAAAATATCTTTTCCAGGAAACCCGCCATTTTGCAGTATACGCAGACGGGAGCAATGGAGAAAAATCCGTTTTCAGAGGCCTTGTTCCCCATAAGGATTTTTATGATGCCCTCATGAAAATCAATGCCGTTCCCGGCAACAATATGACCCTTGAAAACAAAGAAACCACCCGGGTCGAAGGCCAGGAATTTAGCGTCAGCGTTACCTGGGAAGGCGCAAAGCGCAGCTATTCCATTGATGAAGTCATTCTTGAATCCAATAAGTCCCCCATTGTCATGAAATTCGGTGGTAATCTGAAAAATGCCATTGAAAAACACACCGGCTGCCTCATGTGTTTTGACTCCTGTCCGGTAGGGGTCGTCAGTAATTCCGTTTACACTTATGGCGCCATTGAAAAACGAAAAGAGGTGACCATGAAAGGCAATAAAGACGTTTTGCCTTCCGACAGAACCCGAGTCATTATCACTCTTGCTGTTAAATAAAACAAAAAAACTGATCCGTTTGATCTATTCCGGAATGCTTTCGGGGATGATTTTAAGCCTTGTCTTAAGCCATTCCATCTGGATCGACATGAGGATTAACACCTCCCTTTTCCTGCCCTTGTCTGTTCTTGCCTGGACAGGGGCTGGGATTTTTCTTAAAAAGACTCCTTCTGCCTTGATCATCCTTATTCTTCAGGCAGGACTCGGTATGGTCCTGCTCTATACCTGCGGCACAGATATCAGCGCATGGGCTCTTGTGCCTGCCATCCTCACAAGAGAAGGCCTGTTCTTAAAATTCATGGGGCTTTCTTCCATCAACCCCTTCCTTGTTTTTTTCTTCCTGGCAGGAAATTGGACGTTGATTTCCTTTCCAAATTCCCTTAAAAAACCCCATTCCCTTGACTTATTGAGTATTTTTCTTCATTAATAGGCCATATTCATTTGACCCTGATTGGAATTTATGAAGATAAAGGAGAACCCCATGTCAAAAGGAAAAGTTGTTCTGGCCTATTCAGGCGGGCTTGATACCTCGGTCATACTGAAATGGCTTTTGGAACAAGGATATGAAACATATGCGTATATGGCTGATATCGGCCAGCAAGAAGATTTTGCAGCGGCCGAACAAAAGGCGCTGAAAATCGGTGCAAAAAAAGTGTTCATCGCGGACATGAAAAAAGAATTTGTCACGGATTATATTTTCCCCGTGTTTAAGGCCAATACCATTTATGAAGGCCGCTACCTTCTTGGAACGGCCGTTGCAAGACCGCTAATCGCCAAAAAACAGATCGAGATTGCAAAAGAAGTCGGGGCTGAATTTGTGGCCCATGGCGCGACCGGAAAAGGAAACGACCAGGTCAGGTTTGAATTGTCCTATTATGCCCTGAACCCGAGAATCAAGGTCATTGCGCCGTGGAAAAATTCAGAATTTTTAGATACCTTCAAAGGCCGCACCGATCTTCTGGCCTATGCGGAAAAACACGGCATCCCGACCAAACAATCGGCTTCCAAACCCTACAGTGAAGATGACAACCTTTTGCACATTTCCCATGAAGCCGGTATTCTGGAAGATCCGGGCCATGAATGTGATGAAAGCATTTATTCGCATACGGTTGCGCCTGAAAAAGCACCGGACACTCCCACAAAGATCAAGATCGAATTCAAGGACGGCATTCCGGTCAAGGTGACCAATCTGAATAATAACACGGTCAAGACCGATCCACTTGAGCTGTTTGAATATCTGAACCAGCTGGGCCGTGAAAACGGTATTGGCAGGCTGGATATGGTTGAAAACCGGTTTGTGGGAATCAAATCAAGGGGAGTCTATGAAACTCCCGGCGGGACTATCCTTCACGTGGCGCACAAGGATATCGAAGGCATTGCCATGGACCGGGAGGTCATGCGGCTTCGGGACATGCTGTCGGCCAAATTTGCCGAACTGGTGTATTACGGGTTCTGGTTCAGCCCGGAGATGGAATTTCTCATGGTGGCCATCAACAAGAGCCAGGAAGTCATTGACGGTGAAGTAACACTGAAACTTTACAAGGGTACGGCCTATCCTGTGGCGAGAACCAGTCCCTCCTCCCTTTATAACCAGGACATGTCTTCCATGGATATTGCCGGCGGGTACAACCAGGAAGATGCGGAAGGCTTTATCAAGATCAACGCCATCCGTCTCATGGCCCATAAAAACATCATGGATAAGAAAAAATAATTCCTTTATGCCCTGCCCGGAAAAGAAATTTGATTTTCCGGGCAGGGGCTTGTCCTATTTCCCCGCTATGGGTTCGACAAATTGGGATTCTGAATCCCAGGGAAAAAGAATCCAGGTGTCCTGGCTCACTTCTGTCACATAGGCATCCACCAGGGGTTTTCCCGCAGGCTTGGCATAAACCGTTGCAAAATAAGCCTCGGGCAGCATTTTTCGCACAATCTTTGCCGTGGTGCCTGTATCCACCAGGTCATCAATGATCAATAAATCCTTTCCCGACCCTTCAACCGTCTTTAAAATTTTTATCTTACCCTGATCCTGCCAGTTGTAGCTGGTAATACAGACCGTATCAATATGATGGATGCCAAGCTCCCGGGCAATAACCGCTGCCGGGACAAGGCCTCCCCGGGTGACGGCAACAATCCCTTTCCAGACCTGGTTCATATCGTGGAGCCGCCAGGAAAGGGCCTTTGAATCCCTGTGAAGCTGTTCCCAGGAAATGGGATAATTTCGCCTGTATCTGTCCTCGTTTTTTTCCATGGATGATGAGCCCTCCTGCCTGTTTTTATATTTTTGACTTTTTTCCGGTTTGGCTATATTTTATCTTCACCATACAAAAAGATAAAGGACAAACCTCTTGCAAGACATAAAAGAAAGATGCCTCTCCTGCGGCGGAAAACTCTATATCAAAAGAACCTGAACAAAGGTTTTTTTCTGCTGCAGGTCCTGCGCAAAACCATATCCCGAAGACAAATACAAAGACCTTATGAATGATTATCTTGAGGAACAGCTGGCCAATGTTCCCATCAACCGGCTTTGATCCAGCCATTGTGTCATGGTTATTTTTTTATAAATCTGTATCTGTTATTTCCATTTTCTTGTGATAATTTAAATTTCATCATGATATTTGTTGCCTGGCCGAAACCTTGCGACCCGGTTGGTCCGAAAACAGACAAAGTTGAGGAGAACTAAAATGGATTATCAAGCCCTGCTTTCCGGCAGAACAGAACTGATGAAAGCCAATGCCATCAGGGAGATTTTAAAAGTGGTATCCAGACCCGGCGTGGTCTCCCTTGCAGGCGGCATTCCTTCTCCTGAAAGTTTTCCCATGGAAATATTCAGAGAACTCACGGACAAAGTCTTGACCAAATACTCATCCGGCGCATTTCAATATGACCTGACCGAAGGATTTTTCCCTTTACGGGAGCAGGTCGCGGTTCTTCTTAAATCGAGGGGTATCGCCATCTCCCCTGATGCTGTGAATATCACCTCCGGGTCCCAGGGGGTTCTGGATGCCATAGCCAAACTTCTGATTTCCAAAGGGGACAAAATCGCCCTGGAAGCCCCTACCTATCTGGGTGCCATTTCCGCATTCAATCCCTATGAACCGACTTATGTCCGCATGGACATGGATGATGAGGGGCTTGTGCCCGAATCCCTTGAAGCAACCCTGAAAACCCATAAAATTAAATTCATCTATCTGGTTCCGACTTTCCAGAACCCGACAGGCAGAACCATTACCCTGGAGCGGCGGGTAAAGATTGCAGACATCATAAAAAAATACAATGCCCTTCTGGTGGAGGATGATCCCTACAGCGCTCTTCGGTATAAAGGGGAAAACCTGCCGGCCATCAAAACCATGGCAGAGGATCATGTCGTCTATGTCTCCACCCTGTCTAAAATTTTTGCGCCAGGCCTTAGAATCGGGTTTTATGCTGCCCCGGAATTTATAAGAAAATGGATGGTTCTGGTAAAACAAGGGATTGATCTTCACACCAGCACCTTTAATCAGGCCCTGGCTGCAGAATATCTGAAAGGCAATTATCTTGCAGCTCATCTGCCCAAAATCATCAATCTTTACCGGCCCAAACAGGCGGCCATGCTGTCCGCCATAAAAAAATATCTGCCCAAAGAGTTTTTTTGCTCTCCTTCCGACGGAGGCATGTTTTTATGGGTAAAAGGCCCAAACGGCTTTGATATGATCAAATTGTATCATAAGGCCATTGAGAACGGAGTTGCCTTTGTACCGGGAAAATTCTTTTTCACGGCCGAAAACGAGGGACTTGAAACCATGCGCCTGAATTATACCATGGCAGATGAAAAAACCATTGACATGGCCATAGGCAAACTGGCCGATACCATCCGTGCTCTGTAATTTTTTAAATTCTGCGCTTTTAAAACCCTCAGTATTGTGGTAGCGTTCCTTTTCACAAATTCATGCTCGACAACCCATCCGGACAGGGAGATGTTATGACTGATTCTTGTTGGTGTGAACTGAACGCCAAAACCCATGCTGCAAAGCTGGCAGCGCTTTTTTTATTGTTTGTTTTTTGTTTTTTACCGCCTTCATCAGCCCGGGCCGCAATCTCAGATTCAACCGACCACGAATTCCCCATGTATCCGGCCATAAAACCCAATGTGGATTTCTGGGTCTCAATTTTCACAAAATATTCAAAATCCCACGGCGTTATCCATGATACCAACAATCTTTCCATTATCTATGAGGTTGTCCCGCTGGACCCATCGGAAACCATTGCTGCCGGTGCCTGCAATCAAAAAATAAAAGCAGATGCAATCCAAAAATACAAAGAGATTCTAATAAAGCTTTCAAGCGGTGCAACACCTGTTTCTGAGGAGGAAAGCAAGGTGGCTGCCTTGTTCGGGCAAAACACCGCCCCAGAGGTTTTCGATCTTGCCGTTTCAAACATCCGGTGTCAGACCGGACTCAGTAAAGAATTCAAGGAAGGACTGATCCGCGCAGGAGCCGTATTGGATGAATTCAGGAGAATTTTTAAATCCCATGGCCTTCCGGAAGATCTGGTCTATCTTCCCTGTGTTGAATCCTCCTATAATTTCAAGGCATATTCCAAACTTGGGGCTGCAGGGATCTGGCAGTTCACTCACGATACCGGAAAAATGTATATGGATATTGATTATGTTGTGGATGAAAGACGGGACCCCTATATTTCAACAGATGCGGCAGCAAGGCTCCTGAAAAAAAATTATGAGGTATTGGGAGAATGGCCCCTGGCCATCACCGCCTATAACCATGGACTGACCGGTATGCTGAGGGCAAAAAACACAGCCGGCAATTATGAAAATATTTTTAAAACCTATCAGGGGCCCTCATTTAAATTTGCTTCTCGAAATTTTTATTCTGAATTTCTGGCAGCCCGGATTGTTGCAAAAAATCATGAAAAGCATTTTGGAAATCTTAGGTTTCAAAGCCCTGCCGCCTTTCAAACCGTCAAAACCAAGGGATTTCTTATGGCAAAAGATTTGATGACCCTCTTCAATCTCAATGCCGATGAAATTCAAACCCTGAATCCCTCATTAAGGCCTCCTGTTTTCACTGAACAAAAATATATCCCCAAAGGATTTAGTCTCAAACTTCCCAAAACATTTTCCATTCATGAAATAGACAACAGGCTGGCAAGCCTTTACAAAGGCGGTCAGAAACCCAGCAAATTTCACAAGGTCCAGAAAGGAGAGACGATCAGTTCCATTGCAAGGCTGCACTCCATCAAGCTGAACGACCTGATCAAAGCAAATGATCTGGGCAACAAGACCCAAATTGTCATCGGACAAAATTTAAGAATTCCGGTAAAAGATGAAATTATAATAGCCAAAAAAGAGCCGTTAAAGACCAAGGCTCCACTGCCGGAGCTGCCCAAACCAGACCTGGAAACACCCACTGTGGAGAAACCGGTCCAGGAAAAGAAACCGGTTGAAATGGTTGCAGCCGTGTCTCAACCCCTGGAAGCCCCGTCCATTGAACGTGCGGTTCCACAAAACCCGGAGATTGACTTAAAACCATTACCTGTATCCATACCTGATCTTAAGCCTTTGACCGGGCTTGACCCGCTCATCGAAACCGGAATAGCGCAAAGCCACGAGCCCTTGACCGACCCGGTTTTTGATGCTGCTGCCGAACCTGTAACAGAGGCAACCCCGATCAATCCCAAAATAGATACAAGTGATCTTAAAATTCTCCAAACTGAGAAAAAAGGGACTCTTACCATCGGGATCATCAAAATCGAAGCAGAGGAAACGCTGGGGCATTATGCCGGATGGCTGAAGGTTTCAGCGCTGGATATCAGAAAACTGAATGCATTCAAACCCAAAGATTCCATCTCCATTGATCAGAAGATAAAAATACCTTTGAACAAAATTTCAGCACAGGAATTTGAAGAAAAACGGTATGAATTTCATAAGGAAATCGAAGAAGACTTTTTTGCCAATTTCTCCATCCAGGGCGTTGAATCCTATGAAATCAAAAACGGGGATAATATCTGGCGTCTTTGCGAAAATGAACTTGAAGTGCCGCTTTGGCTTTTAAAAACATATAATCCTGGCATCGATTTTAATTCAATTCAGCTCAAACAGAAAATAAAATATCCCGTTATCAGCAAACTGAGGACAAATTGAAAATGATATGAAAGCCGTTACTGTTTATCAGGTTGATGCCTTTACAAACCAAAAATTCAAGGGAAACCCGGCCGGCGTGATTTTACAGGCAGACGGCCTGACCGAAGGCGAAATGCTGGACATTGCCAGGGAATTGAACAATTCCGAGACTGCTTTTGTTTTTTCCCCTGCCTCCAATGATCATGATGTCTGGCTGCGGTTTTTTACGCCCGCAACAGAAGTCCCCATCTGCGGCCATGCCACCATTGCAGCCCATTATGCCAGGGCTGTTGAAAATCAACTGAAGAACTGTACTGTCATCCATAAGACCGGTGCCGGAATTCTTCCTGTCAAAATTGAAAAGCTGGGAAATGATATTTGGGTTACCATGACGCAGGGGCAAATTTCCATTGAACCACCCCTTGAAAAAAACACTTGCAACAGGATCATGACCGCACTGGGTCTGGGTCAGGATGATCTTGACCCAACCTGCCCGGTCCAAATTGTCTCCACCGGTCATTCAAAGGTGATCATCGGCATCAGATCAAAAATGAAACTCAATGGCCTTAAGCCCGATTTTAATATGCTCATCCGTTTGAGCCAAGAGATCAAAAGCAATGGATATTTTGTATTCACCTTTGATTCGGATCAACCGGACATCCTGACCCATGCCCGTATGTTTGCACCAGCCATCGGGATTAATGAAGATCCGGTCACAGGCAACGGGAACGGACCTTTGGGAGCCTATCTGGTACATCACGGCCTTGTCAGCCACAACAACCGGCTTTTTTGTTTTAAAGGGCAACAGGGTGAGGCCATGGGAAGGCCGGGGATCATTTCAGTGGAAGTGGATATTGAAAACAACAGGCCTGTCCGGACCCGGGTGGGTGGACAGGCCGTCATGGTGTTTAAAACGACAATACTGGTTTAAAACGAGGGTTTGTGAGGCCTTGATGCACAACTCAACGCCTTGAATCGATACCGATTCCATCAAATCCTCCCGGCATGCTTTTTTAAAAGCCCCCTGAACTGATCATAGGACAGGCCAAGCTTTTTTGCTGCCATCCTCTGATTAAACCGGCATTCTTTCAGGGCTCCCGACAAAAGAACCCTTTCCAGATCCCCAATGGCTTCTTTAAAGGGCTTCAGATCTTCCGTTGCCTCTGCTGTTTCAGTAAGAACCGGTTTTAGCCCTTCTATGTTTTCCTTGAATACTCTGCTGTCCTTGTTGTCAGACAAACCTGAAAAAGGACCTGCAAAGGGATTAAAGGAAATGTCTTCAATCTTATGGGTGGAAGATTTATATACTGCCCGCTCAATTACATTTTTCAATTCCCTGATATTTCCCGGCCAGGGATAGGTCTCAAGGGCATGGGCAGCATTTCCTGAAATTTTTGGAATATCTTCCCATCCGAGCTCATAAGCCATTCTTCCGGCAAAATGGCGAGCCAGAATCAGAATATCCTCTTTCCTTCTGCGCAGCGGCGGCACATAGATCACCTCAAAGGAGAGCCGATCCAGAAGATCCTGCTTAAACTCTCCGGATTTTGCCATCCGTTCCAGATCCGCATTGGTTGCCGCTACAATTCTGACATCCACATAAACAGAATCGGAAGATCCGACCCGTTCAAAGCTCCCATACTCCACTACCCGTAAAATTTTTTCCTGAACTTCCATGGGGATTGTCCCGATTTCATCCAGGAACAGAGTTCCATCAGAAGCTTTCTCAAACCGCCCGGCTTTCCTGGAGATGGCACCGGTAAACGCTCCTTTTTCATATCCGAACAATTCCGATCCGATAAGCCCGGGCGTGAGAGCAGAACAATTCAAAGTAACAAGCGGTTTTGACCATCGTTTGGATAAAAAATGAATCCGTGAGGCAGCCAGTTCTTTGCCTGTTCCTCGCTCTCCAATGATGAGAACAGGTCGATCGATGGGGGCCACCTTTGATATCTGCTCCTGGAATTCAATAAACGCTTCCGACTGACCCAGGGCTTCAGGCATGGAAAAAGACTTTTCTTTTCCATGGTTCTGATCTGATGCAATCATTTTTCCTCCCAAAAACGAAGAATTGTAGTTTTTAATAAAGGTTGGCTTTTTTTACCAATATATGGCCAATACTATTACAATCACATATGCTTTGTCAACCCCCATAACCTTTCGATATCACATCATATTTTATATTTTTATCGCTCCGGCACGCAAAATGCAGACTCTGATTTTCAAGCTGACATATGAAATCGAATGAATAAGACAGCCATAACATATAAGGAGAAACAAAATGGGAATTTTTACACGGTTTAAGGATATTGTCGCATCAAATTTAAATTCCATGCTGGATAATGCAGAAGATCCAGAAAAATTGATCAAACTCATGATCCGGGAAATGGAAGATACATTGATTGAGATAAAATCTTCATGCGCCAATGCAATTGCCAGCCAGAAAAAAGTCCAGCGACTTCTGGATGATATTGAAGAAAAAGAGACTTTCTGGGGGCAAAAGGCAGAACTGGCCGTTCAAAAGGGCAAAGACAATTTGGCGCGCCAGGCCCTTCAGGAAAAAAGACGGTATACACAAAAAACCGAGGCTATTCAGGCGGAAATATCAGAACTGGATGTCATTATTGAACAATACCGGGAAGATATCCAGGAACTTGAAAACAAACTCAAATCTGCCAGAGAAAAACAAAGAATGCTGGTTCAAAGACATCTTCGCGCCACGCACAAAAAAAGAGCCAGACAGGAAATCCGCCGAGCTGACAGTTCCGAAGTGATTCAAAAATTTGAAGAACTTGAACAGCAAATCGAAAGGATGGAAGCAGAAGCTGATCTTGTGGACTATGGCAGGCCTTCAAGTCTTGAAAATGAATTTGACGCTCTTGAGGCAGATGATGAAATCGAAGCTGAACTCAATCAATTAAAATCTTCCCAATCAGTGAAAAATAATGATAAAATTGATGCATAAACTTTCAACCCCTAACCCAACCGGAGCAATTAAATTATGATGGGCGCACTTATTGTAGGCATATCAATCGGCGGGGCAATTCTTTTTATCGCCACCATCGGGTTGGTTATCATCGGGATCATCAGGGCTTCCAAGTCTGGAGGGCTGTCCGGGAAAAATAAACAGGCCCAGACCGAAGAAACCCGGATGATCCAGGATATTTATCACGGATTATCAAAAATGGAAGAACGGGTTGAAGCGCTTGAAACCATATTGATTGAGCGCAAGAAAAAGGAATTTAAATCATGAGACAATATCATGGATATAGGTTTGAAAGATGCAAAAAACATTACACCGGTCTTAAGGACCGCTTTGAAACACTTGCCTCCAGCCGCGGCATCTACCGGTCCCGGAGAGGCATGTTCATGGGGGTCTGCCGGGGTCTTGCCGAATATTTTGATTTCAGCGTTTTCTGGATGAGAATCATCACCCTTTTGCTGTTCCTTTTTACCGGGTTCTGGCCTGTGGGCGTTATGTACATCGTTGCAGGCCTTTTCCTGAAAATGGAGCCGGTTTCCCCGCTGCAAAACGAAGATGATGCTGAATTTTATGATACGTATGCTCATTCAAGACAGTCGGCCATTAAGAGAATCAAAAAGAAATTTGAAAATATTGACCGCCGCATACAGAGAATGGAGGATACGGTCACATCAAGAGAATTTGACTGGAAATAACCCTGTTTCAATAAGGAGTATTCCCATAATCATAATATGAAATTACTTATCTGTGGAAAGGGCGGCAGCGGAAAAAGCACAGTAGCGGCCCTGCTGTCAGCCAATATGAAAAAAAGAGGAAGACCCGTATTCCTGGTGGATGCAGATGAATCGAATATTGGGCTTTACCGGATGCTCGGGCTTGGGCTTCCCACATCGCTCATGGAACATCTGGGCGGAAAAAAAGGATTCAAGGAAAAAACAAAGGCTGCCGGGGCAGGGCTTGGCGCCCCGGCTCCGATTTTTCCGGACCATCTGACAACAGACGATCTGCCTGAAGCCTGCATAGCCTCCTTGAACCGGCTCAGGGTCTTATCCCTGGGCAAAATCCACCATTTCGGGGAAGGCTGTGCCTGTCCCATGGGGAACCTTTTTCGGCTCCTGTTTTCATCCCTCAGTATTGAAGACCACGAACTGGTCATTGTGGATACAGCGGCGGGCATAGAGCATTTCGGCCGGAGCCTGGACGGACTTTGCGATCATATCCTGGCTGTAGCAGACCCTTCCTATGAGTCCCTCACCATGGTCAGGCGAGTCGAAACCCTTGCCCGGGAGGCCGGCCTGCCAATGTCCGTGGTGTTAAATAAAGTGACTCCTGAAATTGAACCCGAACTTATCGATTCCCTTGAAGGATGCAGGATTTTGGGAAAACTCCCGGACAGCCGGTCCATCTTCCTGAGCAATTTGAAAGGTCTGGCCCTGGACATGGATATACTAGAAATCGAGCAGATCTGTAACGCGGTTGAACAGCTCTGCGACCACGAAAGATAGCAAACTGTCTCAGCGACGCCAAAACATAAAATCAGGCAACCCGGCTCACGTGCGGCTTTAATTCCTGCACATAAAAAGGGCCCCACAAATTATGTCTATTGGAGCCGTGCAACAATCCGGTTTGCCCAGTCATAAGGTATAAAGTCGCCGTTAGACGTTTCAAGCCAGGCCGGTTCTTCATGTGCTGCATCAAAAATCATCCGGTCTTCAGGGAAAGTCTGCGATATTCTTCTGATAATATCAAGCTCTTCTTGGCTTAAGGATTCTGCATTTTCAGGGTCTGCATTTTGGATATCCTCCAGAAGATCCCGATAGTTGTTCAGTTGCGGCCCATACGGAAGATGAGCATAGGTAGCTCCGGTCATGCTTCTTCCCAGCAGCTTTACGCCAAACATGTCGGCATACCAGAGATATTTGGCCGCAAACAGCATCCGGTCATCCTCTTTCAGGATGGCCCGGCCAAGGGCTTCCTTAAACGCCAGCGCCACACGTAAAATGCGGGGGATGGAAAACTTCCGGTTTCCTGTGACAGGGTCAATCAGCTGGCTTTCGGATAAATGGTACCGCAATGCCTGGTCCATGGATCTGGACTGAATGGCACCTGTTTCCCATCGTTTGATGGAGGCAATCCCCACATTCATAACAGCCGCAAGCGCTTGCTGGGTCATGCCCTTTTTTTGACGCAGCGTTTTGATTTCACCGCCGCTTAATAAGCCCGTCTTTTTCCGGTAGGCCTCGGCAATGGCCTGCTGTATCTTACCGGCCGATTCAACGGTTCCGGCGGCAAGCCCGCATTCCGGGCAGACAAAAGCCTCTTCCATCACAGCGATGTCCATTCCCTTGAAAGGAAAGGTTCTTTCAATTTCTTTGTGTTCCATGGCACCGTGGCCCTTTGGGCAATTCATCTGAATCATGGCACCTCCTTATCGGTTTTTATGTAACGACACCAACCAGAGCACATTATCCGTTATGGAAAACTTGAAATACACCGGATCTGAAAAACGGCCGATTCTTACCGTAAACGCAAAAAGGTCAAGCCCTGATATATCCTGCTCATAGGACCGCTGAGGCGGTCGGCTTCCGGTATAATCACCGGGCATCGCTTTTTCCAGAAGATCATGAAGCACTTCCATTAATTCGGTTTCAATCCGGTATTCCAGCTCCAGTGCATCTACTGCCAGGGCCGCCTGATTCAGCAGAAAAACCTGCCCGTTCTTTAAAACGGACAGGGCCTGGCTCAGTTTATTGCTCAGCTCCTTATGTGTCGGTCTTGTCATATAGTTTGGTATCAATTGATACTTTTGTCAAGAAATAATTCTGATTTTAACAGAACACCGTATCTCATGCAGCCCATTTTTCCCCTTTTACCGCGTACTCATAAACAAGATCAAAAAGCGATTCACATTTCTTTTTAAACAATTTCCGGTCATAGCTATCCGGCAGGTTATGGTCCAAAGATTCCTCCATGGCCTGTTTCACTTTTTCCCGGGTCTGGGCATCCTTGTACCAGTCCTGGACCAGCACTTTCGGATGTTCCTGAACCAGCCGTTTTAAAAGTGGTAACCATAGCATCAAAGCAGAGCCAAAAAGGCTTGACGGAATAATAAAGAATTGTTTATCCTGAATATAAAATATATCCTGAGATATGGCCTTATGGATCTTGAAAAACATATAACCTATTGGATTGAATCAGCAGATAATGATTTATCGGCAAGCATGAGCCTTTATCATTCAGGTAAATATGACTGGTGCCTTTTTATCGGACACCTTGTTCTTGAAAAGCTTTTAAAAGCCTTTTTTGTGTTGAATAACCAAAATCAGATCCCGCCTAAAACTCATAATCTCAATAAGTTGGCAGCATTATCCAAAATAGATTTATCGCAGGAACAAATCCTTTTTTTGGATGAAGTAAACGATTTTAACCTTGAAGTTCGATATCCTGAATACAAGCGGGAGTTCTATAAAATCTGCACAAAAGAATTCACCGAAAACTATTTTTCAAAAATACAGGAATTTGCAAAATGGCTCAAATCCCGGATCACATATTAAAAACACTAAAAGACTATATTGCCGTTCTTAATAAAAATGGTGTGATAATATCCCAGGCCATCTTATTCGGAAGTTATGCCAACGGCAGGTATAATGAACTAAGCGACATTGATATTGCTCTTGTATCCGATCAGTTTAATGGGATTCGGTTTAATGATCGAAACCGGATAAGGAAATATAAATTTGAAGTCAATCCGGATATTGAGCCATTACCCTTTTCCAGGGAAAATTTTACAAAAGACGATCCTTTTGTAAAAGAAATTCTCGAAACCGGATTCAGAATTGTTTAAACGCAAAATGCCCTGACCATCAGTTAAGATGATCAGGGCATTTTAAGAGGATAATCCGGCAGCGATCTACTCTCCCACACAGTCACCCATGCAGT
>CAZWMY010000008.1:0-68519 GCA_964635025.1 uncultured Desulfobacula sp.
TCGGTAAAATTGCTACTCAACGATCCGATTTCTATGTCTCATGAAATATCCGGGTCTAATATGATAAATCTGTCCAAGAATCCTTTATGGACAAAAATTCCCATTCTGGAGTTCTGAATACACTCAACAATCTTGATCAATCCCGGATCTGCTTTTAAATGTTTCAACAAATCAATAATGATAGTTCCAAACGATTCTTTTTTTATGCCTACACAAAGATCAAAGAATCCCCAGTATGAAAAATAGGATGTGGTAAGCGGACTTTTTGGAGGAAATGAAGGCATATAAATTTCTTCAGCTTGTGAGAGAATGTTCGTCAGTTTTGCTAAAGCAGGTAACCCGGATAATTGTTCAGCAAAAATTGAAGCTTTGTTTTGTCCGTAAATATAAACGGCATGGAGAGGGTCATACTTTGATAATTCTTCCCCTGATATTACTTCTTTATCCAAGTCTTGTGCATATGATTTTGCTTCTTTGAGTTCTGAAAAATTTATTATTTTTTGATTCTTTGCTTTTTTTAACCCATTTATCACTTTTTTTGATATTGGTCCCATTATCAATTCCCGTTTTTTATCTGCTAAGTCCCGTCCAGTCTCTTCCACATTTCTTCAAGTTTTTTATCCAGGGCCTCAACTGCTTCGTCGTATTCATTCTGTTTGATTTCAGCTGTTTTCAGTTTCGATTGAATTAAAAACAATTCATCTTCATACCATTTATCCGGATCGAAATTGTAAGTCATGAAGCTTGACCTTTTAAAATTCAAAACGGTGTAAAAACTTCTCTCCCATCCCTGGCGTCAAATAAAATCTGAGAAACTTTCCGGACATCTTCTGTATCATGAAATCGTTTGACCTGATCTGCTTTCTTTTCCCCTGAATTGACTTCTAAATTGGATCTATTTTTTTCAAAACATTTCCGGATCTCTGCACGCTTTTCTTCTGACAGATACATGAAGGTCTCCTTTCCCAGGTTATGAATGAATATGGAACTGAGTTTGTCATTGGTTTATTGCACTTGGGAAAGGGAATTTCAAGAGGATAATGCAAAACGAACACAGGTCATTTTATAACGATATTGGAAAATTATTCCTTGGATTTTAAATGATGAGTGACCATGGTAAAATTCAACAAAATATCTGCTGTCTCGATGCTTTTTTCTGTGGCCGAGATGATTTCCTCTAAATGCTCTTGAAACGGATGAGAGGGGGGTATGCTGTTCATCATTAATGAAGCTCGTTCTCTTATAGAGGACAAAAGATTATTTAAATCATTTGCTACGCTAATTGTGAGAGCGTTTCCAGCATCAAGATATGACATTTCATTAAAACTATTTCCCATGGATGACCTCATTATTTTTTATTCTGACTGACAAGTGTTAAATTAACCGAATGTATATCAGGAAATTAAACATGATTCAATGAAAGTAATCCTTGAGGGTTTAACAAAAATACAAATTTTTTTTCATATTTTTCCAGGGTAAGAGCTGAATGCGGGAGAAAGGTTATGTTATGACAAAATGTTAACCATGATTTCTATCTCATTAAAATATTAACAGTAAGTTAACACTCCGCTTGTTTGATTAACGCTCGTTTTAAAAATCTTTTTCTTTATATTATTTTTGAATTCAGTATGTTATTTTTAACTTGACCTAAACCCATATATTTTGGCATTTTCTTTGCTTTATTTATTTTTGTTTCAAACTGTTAACCTTAAAAAAGGATATTAATGAAAATGAAAAAAAATCTGTTTCTGATCTCTTTTATTTTTCTATTTGCAGTGTTCATTTCACCAACTTATTCGAGTGATCAAAAAAAACCAGATTACAGTGGGCACTTTGGAGATATGGATACTGAAGGCAATGGTCAGATCAACTGGGGAGAGTTTAAAAAATACTTCCCCCATGCTGAAGAAAATGTGTTTAAAGATGCTGACAGTAATAAAAACGGCTCCATTGACCATGACGAATGGCATAAATTTAAAGAAATTCAAGGCTATTCTCATGACCACAAAGGATAATTCCCAAAATACCTTTGAAGAATGATTAGGCTTTGTTGTTTATGAAGTATGATCTCAATGTCAAAAGAACAAATCAATCTACGGAAGAATATAAATAACCCCATGAAATTAAATAAAATATTAGTGACTCTGATCTCTATTCTTGCAATCAATTTTCTATTGTCTGAATTGTCATATTCAGCAGAAAAAACAGTGTCAGGTGAACTGAAAGATGGATACCGTATCTTGAAGGTTGATAAAAATGACGAGGTTCAAAAATTTACGGTGTATCGAGGCGACTATATCAAATTCATTCTACCGGAAGGGTTGAGTGATCCTGTGGCTTTTTTCCCGACTCTGAAAGAAAAAAAACAGCTCAATCATGATCTTGAATCCACTCAATATTTTAAAATGGCTCAGATCGGCATCCATCCTTTTCAAATAGACGCTATCAAAGGTGAAATCACTGTAATTGAATATCAGCGGACAAACTACAGAGAACTATCATCTCAGGAAGCCGATGCTTTTATCAAGGCAGACAATCCTGTTATTCTGGATGTCAGAACTCCAAAGGAATACGCTATGGGGCACCTTGAAAATTCAATTTTAATTCCTGTTCAGGAACTTCAGACCCGTATCAATGAATTGAGCGCTCATAAAAATAATACCATATTGGTTTATTGTGCTACCGGGAACAGGAGTACAGTTGCATCAAAGATATTAATTGACTCGGGATTTACAAAAATTTTAAATCTTAAAAATGGTATTGCGGAATGGGTCAAAGGACAGTATCGGGTTGTCCGGTAATTTAGAGCAACCCTTAAAACACTGCTCTGCTGTAGGCAATATAAAAGATCCTGCAAGGCTTTTACAGGTTCACGACCAATGCCCTCTTAAAATTTTCCATTATCCGTATTCAATCAAATTTTGTTTTATGCCGGAACAGCAATGCCTCTGTAATTGAAACCTATCACTTTTAACGGACTGTTGTATTTTGCATCAAGATTTATAATTTTAAATCCACTTTCTTCTATCAGATTTGATATTGGTCTATTCAAATTGCACCCGCCACTGACTTTTGTCCATAACGGATTAATTTTATTCTGCCATTTTCGGATATTTTTATCGGGAGAAATGCCATGTTCATAAAAGATTAATTCTCCACCAGGTCGAAGAACTCGATTCATTTCACTTAAGGCCTTACGAACATCCGGAATGGAACATAGGGTATAGGTTACCAGTACAGTATCTACAGAATTTTTTTCAAGCGGGATATCCTCCCCCGAAAGTCCTATAAAATCGACATTGAATGGCACTTTCATAGCTTTCTTTTTCGCTATTTTTTTTAGCTGGGTGGAAGGATCTAATCCCCAAACTCGATCCACTTTAGTTGGGTCATAGAAGGGCAGGTTCAATCCTGAACCAATCCCGACTTCCAGTATTCTTCCTTTTGCTAAGGGAACAATCTTTTTTCGTGCTTGGGCAATATCATTTTGGGAACAGACCAAGTGAGTCAATTTGGGCAGGATGTATTTATCATAGAATTTCATTCTGAAAAGATTAGCAAAATATAAAATGAAATTCAAAAGATTTGCATGCATATAATTCGGTAACTGCTGTTCCAACCTCGGAGATGCTTTTCAAACAAGTGTCAGTGATGAAGATATTGCAATGTGAAGAATGAAAGGGAGGTTTGATATTCTGGAGTGGGTTTGAATCAATATCGAAAGATTGATTAATTTCAAATTTCGGGTACAAATTTTTTATAGATCGGGTTTATTTTGAGATTTCGATTTATATTTCTTTGTCGTATCCACTTATTTGTTTCTCGTTGTATATTATTTGAAAAATCGGTTTAAGCGCTGAAGCCTTTGAAAATTTCAACAAGTCACTTATAACGATTTTAAGTGAAAATGTGGATAGGAAGGCGTAATGTTTGGTTTGAAAAACGGATGTTTGATATTTTCATAAAAAACTTTTTATCTGATAATAATATAGAGCTGATGTTACGAGAAATGAAAAAACATAAAAATATTAGACGAATAGACAATGATGTAAATCGCACTCACGCTTGGCTTGTGCAAGTCCAAAGAAACAAAAAAATTACAATTAAAATGTTTACGGATGGTGTTTTCGGTGGAAAACGCAAAGCGTTTAATGCCGCACTAAAATTCAGAAATGGAGTATTAGCAGGGATTTCTGAGTACAAATATCATATGCATATACGTTCAATATTACGTAAAAATAACAAATCGGGCATTCCAGGTGTTGGGCGGTATGATGCTATTCAAAAAATAAAAGATAGAAAGGCTGCTTTTTGGACGGCATTTTGGGATGATGAAAACGGAAAAAGGCGTTCCCGTAAATTTTATGTTTCTTGTTACGGTGAGCGTAATGCAAAAAAAATGGCGGTTTCGAAACGTAAAGAAATGCTAAAAAAAGTTTGTGCGGCAAAATGCGTGTAAGAATCGCTTTAGCGCCTGAGCTAAAGGATTAATAAATCGAATTTATTTTCCTGGTATTTTGATCGTTTTGATTTTGAATTTTCATCATCCATATGCATTTTTTATCAAAATCTAAAAAATATTTCATACCATATCTGATAACTTGATAATTTTTTAAACAGTATGTACTGATGAAAGAAATAGCCGCCAATTCATAAAAATAACTCGTCTTTTTGCCATACAATTTATTGCATCGCAATGTTTTTTACTGTAATCTTAATTATATTAAACTTAATTTAAAAAAATGAATTCCCGTTCCATTTGTATGGAAATTAAGAACATTGCCCCACTGTGCCAAGATATGGCATAGCTTAAAAATTGTGGTTCAACCTCTCATGCATTGTTTAAGAAGAATTATCAAATTGATGCTAATAAAAAGGCAATAATGAAATATAGATATTTATTCGGAATTTTTTCTATTTGGATTTTCATCTGTTGCTATTTTTTTTATTCTATTTTTTCAGATGCAAAAGAAAAGGCTATTAACGAACTGAATGCCAGGCAGTTAATCCTCGCTATACAAGCCCAAAATGGAATCGAAGCTTTTTTCAACACAACCATTGAATCTATGAAAAAACTTTCAGAATCAGACCACATAATTCATCTTGATGACCGAGGCAAACAAGAACTTGATCTTGCTTATAAAATCAACCCTGGGGGGGCAGTCCTTGCAATTACACGAGTTGATGTGAATGGTGTGATTTCTTATACCACTCCATATAATCCGGAACTTATCGGCAGAGATATTTCCAGCCAAAAACATGTTCAAACAATATTTAAGACAAAAAGATCGACTGCCAGTGATGTTTTTACTGCAGTTCAGGGATATCGAGCTATTGCGCTGCATGTGCCGGTTATAAAAAATGACAAGTTTTATGGGACAATTGGCGTTTTAATTGATTTTCTATCCATTTCTAAAGCTTATCTTGAAAATATAAAGTTGGGTGAAACCGGATATGCATGGATGACAAGCAAAGAGGGGATAGAGCTTTTTTGTCCTATACCTGGGCATACGGGAAAATCCGTATTCGAAAATTGTAAGGAATTCCCAAGCATTATTTCAATGGCAAATGAAATGGTTAAGGGGAAACAGGGAAAAGCTGTCTATCTTTTCGACATGATTAGGGGTGAACACTCTGAAACAATTAAGAAACACGCTGTATATCAGCCGATAAGGATTTTGGATAGCTTTTGGACAATTGTTGTGGCTTCAAACGAAGATGAATTGTTTGCAGGTTTGGTGACCTTCAAGAATAAACTCATTATTCTTTTTGCTTTCATTTTATTTGGCAGTTTCTATTTTTCATATTACGGGATGAAATCTTGGGGAATTTTACGTGAGGAGGCAAATCGTAAGCAGGCAGAAGAAGCACTAAAAGAAAAAACCAAGTTTTTAGATAAAATCATAGAGACTTCAGCTCTGAGTATGTGGATTTCTGATGAAAAAGGAACTGCCATCCGAACAAATCCCGCCTGCCTGGAGTTTTTCGGAACAACCGAGGAGGAGGTAATCGGAAAGTATAATCTATTCAAAGATGCTGTCATTGAGAAGAAAGGATTCATGCCGATTATCAAAGATATTTTTGAAAAGGGGAAACCTGCAAGTTTTGTAATAGATTACGATTTCGGTGATGTTGGCCATGTTGATGTAAAAAATGCAACTCACAAGATTATACAAACCGTCCTCACGCCAGTTATTGATAATAATAAAAAGGTGTCCAACGTCATTGTTCAGGCGATTGATCTCACAGAAATTAAAAAGGCAGAAGAAGAAAAAATAAGGGTTACTAAACTTTTATCCGAACACGAAAAACTATCATTAGTTGGACAGATAGCTGGGAAAATGGCTCATGATTTTAATAATATTTTAGGCATCATCATGGGAAACACAGAACTTGCCCTGACTAATTGTCCTGATGATCAGATAAAAAAGAAACTGGAATTAATTTATAGCCAAACCATTCGCGGGAAAAATCTTACCAGAAATCTTGTAGCTTTTGCCAAAGACCAGGAACCCAAACAGGAATTCTTTTCCATTAATGAAAAACTGGATCTTGTCATAAATCTTTTGAAAAAAGATCTGGAAGACATCCAAGTGAATCGGCAATACGGGCGAGGGATACCTGAGCTTCTTGCTGATCCGGGGATGATGGAACATGCGATTGTAAATCTGGTTCAAAATTCAATCCATGCTGTAAGCCTTGTTGAACAACCGGAAATCATTATCCGCACACATTGCCGGAATGAATATATTGTTTTTGAAATTGAAGATAACGGCTGCGGTATCCCTCCTGAGTTTCTTGGAGAAATTTATGAGCCTTCCTTTACCCTTAAAGGCAGTAAAGATAAAAACGGCATGTATAAACCCGATATCAAGGGAACCGGTTATGGCATGTCCAACGTGAAGAAATATATAGAACAGCATAAGGGTGATATTTCAGTTCATTCCGAACTTCAAAAAGGTACAAGGGTTACAATAAAATTGCCTGTAATAAAGAAGGAATTGTCCGTTGAAGAAATAGCAAATGTTAAAAAAGAGAAAATCTTTTTTGAAAAGTATATCCTGGTGGTTGAAGACGAACAGGCCATCTCGGATATCCAGTATAGGCTTCTGACACACGAACCCTGCCATCATAAAGTGGATATCGCCAATAACGGCCAGGTGGCAATAGACTTATTGAACCGAAATGAATATGATTTGATTAGTTTGGATTATGTCCTTCCGGGAAAATTTAACGGTATGGATATATACCATCATGTCCGAGAAACGAATAAAATTGTTCCGATACTTTTTATTTCCGGTAACATAGAATTTTTGGAATCCATTAAAGATCTAAAACAAAAAGACTATTATATTGATCATCTGTCAAAGCCCTGTAAAAATATGGACTATGTAAACAGCATTAATAAATTATTTGGAAAGATGTTAATTTAAGGTTCCGAAACCGATTATACTGTCTTTTTGAAATTGTTTTGACAGATTTTTTAGGGAGACTATTTGAAAAAGATATAGATGGCGGCAATTTAAATAACATTATCCATTTTAATACTGTCTGTACTCACAAATGAGAGGAATCGATTTTTTTATATTCATTAATTTAATATTGTCTTTTTTTTACACTTAGTCCACTAATAATATTATCTTTTAATATCATTAGGTTTTGATTTTTTTAAAATTATCAGTGCTGTTTAAATTGTCTAATCCTTGAGAGGTTATGAGCCTAATATTTACATAATCAATATCAAAATGGAATCATAAGTGATGAAGACAGAAATGAATTATTTAGAAGAAGAGCTTTATAAACTTATACGTGAGGACCAATCCATTTTTGAGTTCTTACAAAAAGGGTCTTTGGATGGCCTTTGGTATTGGGACATCGTTAATCCTGAAAATGAATGGATGAACCCTCAGTTTTGGTCAACCTTAGGCTATGCACCTGAAGAGAAAAAACACCTATCCTCTGAATGGCAGGATATAATCCACCCGGAAGATTTGAGGGTAGCTATTGAAAATTTCAACAAACATTGCGCAGATCCGAATCATCCTTATGACCAAATCGTTCGTTATAGACATAAGGACGGCTCAACAGTATGGGTTCGCTGTCGAGGCATAGCCATCAGGGACGAATCAGGAAAGCCGATACGAATGCTTGGGGCTCATAATGACTTGACCAGACAAATGCAGGCCAAAGAAGAGCTTCGAAAGAATGAAGAACTATTTCGTACCTTGGCTGAATTAGCACCAGTCGGGATTTATTTGACCAGCGTTGAGGGATATTGTCAATATGCCAACCCATGTTGGTGCGAGATGGCTGGTTTGTGTTTTGAAGAAGCCCTTGGAGAAGGCTGGATTAAAGGACTGCATCCTGAGGATCGAGAATTTGTTTTTTCTAAATGGAAACAGATGGTGGCATCCGAAGGTCATTGGGGATATGAATACCGCTTTAAAACACCTGCCGGGAAAATTACATGGGTGTATGGGTTGGCAAAGCCGCAACGTGATGCCAAGGGAAAAATTGTCGGCTACGTCGGTATCAACACAGATATTACCGAGAGGAAAAAAGCTGATGAAGCCCTTCGAAAGAGTGATGATAGATATCGACAAGTAACCAATAATATTCCTGGAATGCTTTATCAGCTTCTGATGCACAAAGATGGGTCCTATTCTGTCCCTTATGCCAGCGATAAAATATACGAGTATTCAGGCTTCAACCCTGCGCAGGTTGCAGCAGACCCTTCTCTTTTCTTCAAGCCAATCTATTACGAGGACATCAACTATATTCAGGAACAGATGCGGCAATCCGCAGAGAATCTATCGGAATTCATGGTTGAGCATCGTTTAATAACCCCTTCCGGCGAGGTTAAATGGTTCAAGGTCAAATCGAGCCCAACCCTTTTGGAGAATGGAGATATATTATGGAATGGAATCTCCATAGATATTACAGAGAGAAAGATCGTTGAAGAGCAAAATCTGCAGAAAGACAAAATGCTGACAATGATTCATCGAAATGTACCAGTCGGAATGGGAATGGTTGATTCTGATAGAAGGTTTCATTGGCCTAATACGAAATTAGCTCAAATTACTGGATACTGCCTTGAAGAACTTGAAGGCATGCAGACTCGAAAATTGTATGCTACGGAGAAAGAATACCTTCGAGTTGGTGATTTGCAAAAAAGGAACCTATCAAAAACTAATTTTAGCGAAGTTGAAACAGAATGGACACGGCAGGATGGTAGGATTGTAAATATCATTTTAAATGCATCCTATAAAAATTCTGACGATCCTGGTCAGGGTATCATTGGAACTGCTTTGGATATAACCGAGCGCATACGTGCTGTAAATAATTTGAAAATTAATATGGCAACATTAGACGCTGTTTTTAAGAGTGCTCCAAATATTATGTTATTGGTGAACAATGAAGGCCAGGTCGAAAAAATCAATCACAAAGGAATTACTTTTTCTGGACGTAAAATAGAAGAGCTTATCGGGCATCTTGGAGGAGAGGTTTTAGGCTGCCTCAACTCATTCGATGGACAAGGATGCGGAAGGAATCATGTTTGCCTGGATTGTCCGGTAAGGACCAGAGTGGAGTCAACCTTGCAGACAGGGGAACCCCATAACGAAGAAGAAGGGAAACTGACTTTCATTCTTGATGGCGAGAAAATCCCTTTAGATCTTTTAATCTCAACCAAATTGATCGAATTGGATAATGTCAAAAAGGTACTGGTCTCAATAACTGATATTACTAAAATAAAGCAAGCTGAGGATTTCCTAAGACAGGAAAGGAATCTGTTTGATCGAATTATGGAGACAAGTCCCGTTGGCATCACCCGCGTTGACGCAGTTGGAAAACTTGTCTATGCCAATAAAAGAGCAGAAAAAATTTTGGGTGGCCAATTCTCAGAAGATGAACAGAAAGCCTATGATGACCCGGCATGGAAAATAAAAGACTTAAATGGGAAACCCTTTCCTGCTGGGAATCTTCCATTTAATCTTGTCAAGAAAACCCAAAAATCCGTATACGATATTCGGCACGCGATAGAATGGCCTGATGGTCGGCAGGTATTTTTATCTATCAATGCGACACCTCTTTTTAACGATTCAGAAGAATTTGATGGAATGGTTGCAGTTATTGAGGATATTACCGAAAAATACAAAGCAGAGCAGGACTACGAAATGCTGTTTCGTGAAATGCTGGATGGATTTGCACTGCATGAAATTATTTGTGACGATTCAGGAAACCCCGTCAATTATCGGTTTTTGGCTATCAATCCTGCTTTCGAACGCTTGACTGGGTTAAGCGCTAACTTCTTGATTGGTAAAACAGTACTGGACGTACTACCCCAGACAGAGTTCTATTGGATCGAAAAATACGGCAAGGTGGCATTAACCGGTGAGCCAGATGCTTTTGAGAATTATTCCAAGGAATTAAACCGTTTCTTCCAGGTAACCGCTTTCCGGTATGCGAAAAATCAATTTGCTTGCATATTCGCTGATATCACTCAACGCAAATCAGCAGAGGCTGATCGTAACAGATTGGTTGAAGCGATCAAGCAAGCCGGGGAATCCATTGTTATTACCTCGCCAGATGGCAGCATTCAATATGTGAACCCTGCATTTGAAAAAATGACAGGTTATTCCAAAGAAATTGCTGTAGGCAAAAACCCTCGTTTCTTGAAAAGCGGTGTTCAGGGCACCACCTTCTATAAGACTTTATGGGACACTATTTTATCCGGCAATCGCTGGACCGGGCAACTCGTGAACAAAAATAAAGATGGAGGCTTGTACACATCTGAATGTTCAATTTCACCAGTCAAAGATGAAAATGGCAATGTTACAAATTTTGTTTGGATTTCAAAAGATATTACGCGTCAGATAGAGGCTGAAGAAAGAATGTCCCAGGCTCAGAAGATGGAGGCTATAGGTGTACTAGCCGGAGGGATAGCCCATGATTTTAATAATATTCTTTTCCCGATTGTGGGGCATGCTGAAATTCTGATGGAGGATAGCCCAGATGAAAGTCCATTACGGGAAAGCCTGAATGAAATTTATACCGGAGCATTAAGGGCGAGAGATCTTGTTCAACAAATTCTCTCCTTTTCACGCCAGGAAAAAAATGAGCTGAAGCTAATGAAGATGCAGCCGATTATCAAAGAAGCTTTAAAACTTATCAGAGCTACCATCTCCACAACTATTTCCATCAATCAGAACCTTGATCCAAACTGTGGTGCTGTCAAAGCGGACCCAACACAAATCCATCAGATTGTCATGAACCTTGCAACCAATGCTTATCATGCCATGGAAGATACCGGCGGTGAACTGAAAGTAAGCCTCAAAGAAGTTGAGTTAGGTGAATATGATCTCATTAGTCCTGATATGAAACCAGGAGCGCAAGCTTGTCTGACGTTTTCAGATACAGGAAAGGGTATGAAAAAAGATATAATGAATAAAGTCTTTGAACCTTTTTTTACCACCAAAGAAAAAGGCAAAGGCACTGGTATGGGATTATCAGTGGTTCATGGGATTGTAAAAAATATGAGCGGCGCAATCCAGGTTCATAGTGAGCCGGGCAAGGGCACTGAATTTAATATTTTTCTGCCTGTCGTTAAGAGTACCTATGAAAAGCAAGAGGCCCAGGCAAGTAAACCCATACCCGGTGGACATGAAAGAATCCTTTTGGTGGATGATGAAGAAGCCATAATTGCAATGGAAAAACAGATTTTAGAACGATTCGGGTATAAGGTTACTTCCTGCGATAGAAGTATTGAAGCCCTTGAAGCATTCAGAGCTAATCCAGGTCAATTCGATTTGGTCATTACGGATATGTCAATGCCGAAAATGTCGGGAGATAAACTGGCAATTGAATTGATCAAAATCCGCCCTGATATACCCGTGTTGCTTTGCACGGGTTTCAGCGAGAGTATGACGGATGAAAAGATTAAATCTCTGGGGATTAAGGGATTTTTAATGAAACCTATTGTGATAAAAGATCTTGCCAAAAAATTACGTGAGGTTCTGGATGAGGATAAAAATGGTACTTTGTTTTTTACGGATGCTGACAACAACACTTGATAATTTTTTACCGACTTTATATTCTGCATCAGCTGAAATTGGATTTTTCCGAAAAAGGAATATTTTGAATATGATAAACATGAGATACCAGCATATTGTATTTGCATTTTTTATGGCATTCTTAATGTCCTGTTTGATGTCTTTTGTTGTCACCATTTTTAATGTTGGATTCGTGAATAACATCTTTAACATCTGGCTTAAAGCTTGGGTTTTTTCCTTTGTTATTGCTTTTCCTTCTGTCATCGTCGTTTCTCCAGTGGTCAGAAAACTTGTAACATTAACTGTCAAACAGAAATAACCCGACATTTTAAAAAGTCTCGGAACTAATTCCACAGCGTTATGTCAATTATCAGATCAGTTCTCTGGTTGCATATCTTATTGAGGCAGGGTTCTTATATTTTCCTGGACAGAACTTGTAGCTTTCACCTGGGCTTGAGAACCTTCAAAAACAAGGCGATTAGAGGGGTAGATTCTTCGTTTAAGCGTGCAAATAGTAATATCGTACTAACAATTCCAAAGTTCTTATGTCATCCCATGCATTACATTCTCATAGATTTTGAATGCCCTCGATTCTTTTTGCATTCGGATTCTTTTTAGGCTATGCTAAATTCTATAAAAATAAAGAAAGAAAGGCAGGCAAATTTCCAAAATCATTTAGGGTCTTCACATGGTTTACAGACTGGATTTATTCTTTGCTTTATTTAATAGCCTCGCTTTATTTGTTGCTCTTGTTACATTTTATGGATATTTGTTGGGCCGATTCAATAAATCAATTTGGTCCCAGTTTAGAGCCATAGCAGGATTCTCTTTCAGCAAGCATCCTTGCTTTTTCGGCAGAGAGTTATCAACCATATCTTGGAGGAAAAGAAGCTTAGCTGTTATTATCGGGGTTTGTTTGTCGGTTGTCTCCAGAATTATTTTAAACCCGTGTTCTGATTGTTGCTCATCAATGAAAAAATGGCCATCAGTTTTGTTTTTGAAACGGCAATCATTCTTTACGGCTTCCTTTATGTTAGGAAATATTCAACTGGATTGTGAGCTATTATAAAGTCTTTATTATGCAAAAAGTTAAAATCGAGCTGAGAACATTAATAACGGCATTGTCCATCCTGGCTACCCTTTCTTTTACGGTTGGAGGATATTTATATTATTCTTCATTGAGAGAATATTCAGAAGTCAGGGCACATAACGAGGCCGTTGAGAAATTGAGAGACCTTGGGAATAATATCGACACTTTTCTGAACTGGTCTCTATTGTCTGTTAAATCAATGGCCGGGTTAAAAGAATTAAAACAATCTTTATCTGATATTGGTGCGGCTGACCTTCAGGACACCAACCTTGTTTTAGAACAATTCCGTAATGATCTAAAGGCAAGTGTTTGTTATCTGATGGATATTGATGGGAACACAATCGCATCCAGCAACCATGGCGACCCCAATAGTTTTGTCGGGAAGAACTATGGCTTCCGCTCATATTTTAAACAGGCAATTCAAGGGAAAGAATCCGTTTATATGGCTCTTGGGATTACGTCAATGGAAAGAGGGGTATATTATAGTTCCCCTATTGTAAGCAAAGAAGAGCAAAAACCTATAGGTGTAGCAGTAATTAAAGCTTCCGTTGAAATAATCGAAAGGGATTTCATGAAATCTTTTGACGGGACCGTAGTATTGATTGATCCACATGGAGTGATATTCCTTTCAAATCGTTCGGACTGGCTTTATCATTTACTTTGGCAGATATCTCCTGAATCGGTTCTGAATATTGAAAAAGAAGGTCAGTTCGGCAGCGGCCCATGGAAATGGACGGGCATGAAATTCATTAATCAAGATCTTGCCGTAGATTCCTTGGGTAAAGAATACCGCGTACATAAGCAGGGGCTTGCCAATTATCCTGATTGGACTCTGGTTTATTTGCACAGCAATGTTGAAATATTGAAAAACGTCATCAACCCCTTACGAAAAACTGTTGGTGTTGTTGCAATTGTATTGTGTGTGTTTTTTGGGTTCATTGTGCTTTTTTTATTTTTAAAGGCGAACATGGAAATTACCCAAAGAAAAACAGCCGAGATGGAACAGAAACATTCTTTTTCAAAACTTAAGGCAACCCTTGAATCAACTGCTGATGGAATCCTGGTGGTGAACAGAAATGGAAAAGTCACAGCTTATAATCAACAGTTTGCCAAAATGTGGGAAATCCCAGAGTCGATTCTGGAAATCCAAGACGACGATAAATCTCTGCTGAAACATGTTTTGGATCAGTTGAAAAACCCTGATGATTTTATAAAAAAAGTTAAAGAATTGTATGCTGATCCTTTGGCAGAAAGCTTTGATACTTTGTATTTCAAGAATGATCGAATTTTTGAAAGATATTCACGACCCCAAACTCTTGATGCATTGACCATAGGAAGAGTATGGAGTTTTCGGGATGTAACTGAAAAGATACAGGTTCAAAAAGAGCGAGAGGGTTTGATTGCTAAACTCCAGAACACGCTTGATGAGTTAAAAATTCTTAGAGGAATTTTGCCAATTTGTTCATCCTGCAAAAAAATTCGGGATGATAAAGGTTACTGGAATCAAATCGAGTCTTATATCAGCCATCATTCATCGGCAGAATTCAGCCATGGTATTTGTCCCGAATGCAGTGATAGACTGTATGGCGATCAGGACTGGTACATAGAGTTAAAAAAAGGTAAATGATTATCCATTTGTTAATGCTTTCATAGATAAGCTGCGGACGGTTTATTAAAAAAACTGTTATTCGTTTTTATACCTTGAATTAACTGAGGGGATAAGCCTTACGAGTTTGTTTTGCATTATAGAATTTTTTGATATAGTATATTTAAACTCAACATATTGAAAATTTTTTAATAGTGCAGGTATCCACAAATCCAGGAAATGAACACATCATAACAGTGGGTACGACATATAATGAAAGCCTCAATAAATGTTAAGCTGCAGAAAAAAAGATGGCTGCAAAATAATGCAAATCATAATGACCCATCTGGTTTGGATCGTATTTTTCATTATCACATCGCCGTGTTCTGGGAATGATCTAGAATCTCAGTTAAGCCTTGAAGAGAAATCCTGGATAAAAGAACATCATACCGTCCGGATTCGTATAGGCAATGCCCCACCCTTTATGATGACAGACGGAGAACTCCGAGGGATATCCATAGATTATTTGACGCATATATTCAACATTAACGACATTAAAATCCAGTATATCAGCGATACTGATGTGACTTGGCCCGAAGCTCTTGAATATATAAAACGGCATGAAGTTGTGGATATGGTCCCAACTGCCAAAATTACCGAAGAGCGCAAAAAGGATATGATTTTCACCGATGAGTATATTTTTGCACCTTGGGTGATATTCACCAGGGTGGATTCAGATTTCATCGCTTCAATCGATGATCTGAGCGGAAAAACAGTATCCGTGGAAGAGGGTTATGTGATGCATCAGAAGTTGAAGCAGGAATACTCTGGAATAAAACTCAAAATTATTTCAGCAAATTTGGAGGACTATGCTGAAATACCTGTGAAAGATCTTTCCACAGGCTTGGTTGATGCGTATATCGGTAACCTTTTGTCGACTACTTATATGATACAGACCAAGGGATATACGAATATTAAAGTTGCAGCCCCAACACCATTTGACAATCATAATCAAGCCATGGCAATACGCAGCGACTGGCCTGAATTGGCAGGCATAATAAACAAGACGCTTGCTGCTATGACACCTGATGAACATGCCGCCATTCGTAACAGATGGCTTTCTATCAGATATGAGTATGGCATAAATAAAGCCTATGTTTTAAAATGGGTTTTAGGGATTGCAGGAGTTGCATCCTTTTTTATCGGGTTTGTTTTATTTTGGAATAAACGCCTTAAATCAGAGGTTGCTTCACGGAAAGAGATCGAGAAAGCTTTATTGGAAAACAAAGTTAGCCTTCTAAAAGCCCAAAAGATGGCTCATTTTGGGAATTGGGCATGGGATATTAAGGATGACCGGATCACCTGGTCGGATGAGGTGTATCATATTTACGGGATTAATCCTGATACCCCATTGAGCTATGTGGCAATTACAGAGGCAATACATCCTGAGGATCGTGAGTACTGCAATGAATATATCATGAACTGCTTAAAAAACAGAAAGACCGATCCCTTTGAATATAGGATTATTCATACTGATGCTTCAATCAGATATCTTGCCGGTACTGCAGAAATAATATGTGATGAAGAAGGTGAGCCGAAGAAACTGATCGGAACTCTTCAAGACATCACCGAACGAAAACTTTCCGAAGAAGCGCTCTGGAATTCTACCGAACGTTTTAGAAAGACATTTGACAGCCATCTGGATGCAATCTTCGTCTTGGATACGAAGACACCTGCCAATGTTTTAGAATGTAATCAGGCTGCTATTCATATTTTTGGATATACATCTGATGAATTGATCGGTAATTCAATTGCAAAGCTGCACGTTGATGATTCCCACATGAAATTATTTCGAGACCAGTTATATGCTTCTATCAAAAAAGATGGGTGCCTAAAAAATTTTGAGTTTTCGATGAAACGAAAAAATGGAATCATTTTTCCATCCGAGCATACTGTTTTGGAAATGGAAAACGACTCTGGAAATAGAATCGGATGGATCAGCATAGTGCGGGATCTTACCGAAATTCAAAAAACCAAATCAGCATTAGTTGATAGTGAACATAAATTCAAGATTCTTTTTGAAAATGCACCCCTCAGCTATCAAAGTCTGGATGAAAATGGAAATTTTTTAGAAGTCAATCAAACCTGGCTTAATGTTTTAGGATATAAAAAAGAAGAAGTGCTTGGAAAGAATTTTGGAGACTTCCTGCATCCGGACTGGCAAGACCATTTCAAAACAAATTTTCCACGATTCAAAGCAATTGGAGAAATTTTAGGCGTTGAATTTGAAATTCTAAAAAAGGATGGGGCTTATATACTGGTTTCATTTCATGGAAAAATAGGACATCAACCTGACGGGGCATTCAAACAAACCCATTGTGTATTTCGAGATATCACAGAACAAAAACGTGTGGAAGATGAAAAAAATGCTCTTACTTCTCAACTCCAGCACTCACAAAAAATGGAAGCGATTGGCACTCTTGCAGGGGGTATAGCGCATGATTTTAATAATGTTCTGTCTCCTATTATTGGGTTTGCCGAAATTCTTAAAGAAGATCTTCCTGAGGACGGCCAGGAGCAAAAAAATAGTATTGAAATTTTGCGTGCGGCATTAAGGGCAAAAGATCTTGTCAAACAGATTTTGGCGTTCAGCCGCAAAAGTGATCAAGAATTAAAACCCATCAAGCTCCAATCCATACTTAAAGAAGCCTTGGTACTCCTTAAAGCCTCAATCCCAAAAACAATCGATATTCAAACAGATATTGATTCTGATTGCGGTATGGTTGTCTCTGATTCGACTCAACTCCACCAGATTATTATGAATCTGGCCACTAATGCCTATCATGCCATGCAGGGATCAGGCGGCCAATTAAAACTGAGCCTCAAACAGGTTGAAATTGAATCCAGATTCTCAAGTTTTTCAGATTTTCTTCCCGGTAAATATGCATTGTTGAAAGTCATCGATACAGGTACTGGTATTAAAAAAGACATTATAGAGAAAATTTTTGATCCTTACTTCACCACAAAGACAACAGGTAAAGGAACCGGCTTGGGGCTGTCAGTGGTAAGGGGAATTGTTAAAAGCTGTCATGGTGACATTCGGGTTTTCAGTGAGCAGGGCAAGGGAACAGAGGTTCATGTGTACCTGCCCATAATGAAAAAAGAGACAAGAAATCTCAGTCCTGATCTTTCAGAGCCGATTTTGGGAGGCACAGAGAGAATCCTCCTTGTGGATGATGAAGAAATGGTCATTACAATGGAAAAACAGATGCTTGAACGGCTGGGCTACGAAGTGACAGCCTGGTCTGGAAGCATAGAAGCTTTTAACGCATTTAAAGAAAAGCCTCATTTATTTGATCTGATTATTTCAGATATGACCATGCCCAATATGACAGGTGTTCAACTTGCCAATAAAATTAAAATTATAAGACCTGATATTCCGGTTATCATCTGCACGGGTTTTAGTGATCAAATCAATGAAGAAACAAGTAAAAAACTTGGGATTCAAGGCTATGTAATGAAACCTGTAATTAAAAGGGAAATTGCCAAGACTATTAGAGAAGTTTTGAAAGAAAGTCAAGATACTCATATAGGGAATTCAAGTATATAGAGCAATTATTTTGTTCTATAATTCAGCAGGGAAGAAAACCATGTTTTTAAAAACCTAAATGATTTATATTAAAATATCTTATGTCGCAAATGAAATAATTCTGATCGATTTGGTGAACAGGAGTTCCAATATAAAGAAATTTATGATTGAGGATCAATAAAATTGGAGTTACCAGATGTTGTGATTTGAATTTGGTTAAAAGATCCGGGCTGGTGAAAGAAGTAATCTTATAATTTTACATATAAATATTATTCGTGCAATAACTTCTTCTTGAAAATTATTACACGAATAGTAGTAACAATTTATTATAATGGGTTGGATGATCAGGTCGCAACTTAAAGCCGAGATCTCTACATCGCCCAACCATTAAAATCAACTCATAAAGTCTTGTTTTAGATGGTTTGTTTTAAAGATGTAACGGTGATTTCAAGCACACGGGTCGCAAATGAGTATTTTTCTTTCACCATATCAAATTCAGGCCCAGACTTTTTGAATACGGCAGTGCCTTCAAGAAGAAACCCTGTGCCAGGGCCAATAAGGCCCATGACTTCCTTGCTGCCCAAAGTGAGCAGCACTTTATTATTTATAAGTGTTTTCTTTTCTGTTTTTCTCATTTGCCATGCCGGAATGAGGAGCTTTCCGTCATCTGGTACCATAAGATAACTATTCCAGGTGTTAACCACATGGGCCTCATTGTCAGAACATGATACGATAGAAACGACGCCTTCTTTCTTTATAACTTCCCGAAACTTGTCAGTGAACATGTTAATCTCCTTTTTTTTTGTTGATAAAACATTTAATTACAGATATTATCTATCCACAATAGCTATTATGTCCATGAGGTGGAGAAAAGTCAAGACAAATTCTCACTGGTAATGCTATTGTTTGATTCTGTTATTATTAAAGGAGATAAAAAATGCAATTTAGCATTGGGGTAGAATATGCGTTTCATTCACTGTTTTACATGGTGGGTCTTCCTGAACACAAAACTATTGGAATTAAACAGATCGCTGAATTGAATAAACTCACAGAGACTTACCTTTCAAAAGTCTTTGCAAAATTACGTAAGGCGGGTATTGTCCGATCCATTCCTGGGGTTAAAGGAGGATACGAATTGGCAAGACAAGCTGAAGATATTTCTTTTTGGGATATAATAGAGGCAATTGAAAGCCCTTCTTTCTTTTTTCAATGTGCTGAAATTCGGAAAAAAAATATTTTTGTGGATGATCCATCTGTGTTTACAGCAAAATGTCCTTGCCTGATAAAGGTGGTTATACAGGAAGCTGAAGAATTTTTCCGGGATAGGTTAAGAACCAAATCCTTACAATGGTTGTATGATCAGGTGAATAATGATTTTCCAGAGGAGAAAAAAAGGGCGATAACTGAATGGATTAAATCTGTATGAGTTTCAACCAGGTTGATTTAATGGTGGTTTATGAAAAAGGATGACCCTGATGGAAAGGGAACCTATATTATCATCCTGTATTTGGATAAAAGCAAAAGGATTGAAATCGGTAAGCTTGGTAAGTTCAATTTTAAAAAGGGATATTATGCCTATGTCGGCAGCGCATTTGGGCCAGGTGGGGTAAAGAGCAGGATAAAACATCATATTGAACCTAAAAAAAGATATCATTGGCACATTGATTATCTGAATCCAGCAGTAAAAGCGGTATGGGTATCCAATTATGGGGAAAGGCTTGAACATAAATGGGCAGGATTATTAGGGGAAATTTCATCAGATAAAATTCCGGGATTTGGCTGTTCAGATTGTTCTTGCGAATCACATTTGTTTTATTTTAAGTCCTTCAAGGTTTTACAAAATTTCCAGAAAGAATTGTTCAAAAAAAACGTGTTATTGTCTGTTATGTAGCAAATTTTCAAGCAAGAAAGTCACCAATATACAACAATGTACGATTTTGAAATTTGACTTTAGTCTCTCCTATATAATGGGATTTTTGATCTGCTTCAAAAAAATTTACCCATACCATATCTTGTATCATAGCAAAACTTAAAAAACCAAACTTGGTGGATGAATCGCTCAGTAATTTGTCACACTCCGATCGCCATTAAATTTTCGCATTCGACTTCCTATACGGCGCTTTAAAATAACAACGATAAAAAAGTTCTTTACATATACAAATTTTTATATATAATATTGTATATAAATTGATTAAACTTTTTCCATAGGAGACATATTAAATGATAACAAAGCTGGTTATCCTCGGTATCCTGAATCGCAGACGCCATTACGGATACGAGATAAAAAAAATGATTGAATTTGAGATGAGTGATTTTGATATCAAATTCGGGTCCATTTACCACGCTTTGAAATCGTTTATGCAACAGGGTCTTATTCAAAAAGTTCAGACGGAACAGACTTCTGATGGACGCCCGGATCGATTTGTCTATGAAATCCAGGAGAAAGGTCGCAATGAGTTCCAAAGACTTCTGTTGGAAGCCTTTCGAGACAGAAGGTATAACAACAACAGTTTTGAAGCAGCTATGCACTTCATCGATTCTGAGTCTTTAGAAAAGGTCATCCCAATTCTTTTTGAACGTATCCAGTGGCTGGAAGCTAAAAAAGAATCTTTGGATACTGAAAAGAAAAGAAGACCACAGGCAGCTATCGACCGTACCAAGTTATCGGGCCTGAAAGACCTTAACCCATTAGAATCGAATAATCTTGAGAAAGCACAAAAGCTGATCCCGGTTTTAGTAAACAGCATTATGGAACATAAAATAGATCAAGTAGTGTCCGAACTTGCCTGGATAAAAAATATCCTGTCTCGTTTTCAGGAATTGTGTTCCCACTAAACAAACAATTAAAAAAATAAAGGAAACCAACCATGAAATTCCCCTTTACAACTGAGCAATTCATCAACGTATTCAATCTTTACAATTCATCCGTCTGGCCCATGCAGATCATTTTTTATCTTCTGGCCGCTGTAGTGATTTATTTTACTTTTAAACCCAATTCCTATTCCGGCATTATTGCTGGCACGATTTTAGGTTTTTTTTGGATCTGGATGGGTGTTGTCTATCATGTGATGTTTTTCTCCGCCATTAATAAAGCGGCAATAGTATTCGGTATCTTTTTTGTAATTCAAGGAATAATGATCTTTCAGGCTGCCTTGCGAAAAAAAATGATGCCAGTCTTCAAACCTGAGCTTAAAACATTTTTTGGGATTGCCGTAATCGTTTATGGCATCATTGTTTATCCAATTCTGTCATCTGTTCTGGGACATGGATACCCCAATGGGCCAACATTTGGAGTTCCATGCCCGACAACCATCTTCACTTTTGGCATTCTCCTTTTGGCGGTAAATTCCCCTAAATATCTTCTAATTATCCCGGCACTGTGGGCCTTTATCGCACTGAATGCTGCTCTTTCATTTGGTATATATGAAGATTTCGGTTTGATAGCCTCCTGTATTCTGACCATCGGCATAACATTTGTGAGGAATACAGACAAAAGCGTTATCGGACCAGTCAAGGCATAATAAATTGCTGCATACTGACATGTAGGCACCTACTATCTCAGGGCGGGGCCTGTGATCCTGCCCTGATGATGTGGGCTGGTTAGTTCAGACTGTTTCTAGATTTACCCAGTTTATTTCTAATAAAAAGATGGCGTTGAAGATTGAAACCCGCACCACTATATGGTTTTCACCAGTTCTTTAATTAAAGGACCATCTTTGCGCCATGCCCAACAAGTGTCTATTAGATATTTTTCAATTTCAAAGTCAGGCACCTCGTTTCTGTGTTCTTTGCGTGATTCGAATATCCAATATCCCTGGAGCGCTGCCGGTGCCATGGATAAAAGTAATGTTGTCAAATGAACACAACCTTTTATTCCGCCTGCAATTTTTTTAATTTTGGATGTAAATCCCGGAGCTATGATAAGTCCCTTTATTGCATTAAGACTGTTTTCCATTTCTCTGCATAGGTCATCATGGGGAGTGCCTGGCATTTTTACATGGAGATCTACAATTTTTAATTCAGATATTTTGACGAGCAATTGAATTTGCATGTGATGAAAAATATTTGGTTCTATTCGTTCACCCGATCTCACATATATCGTTATCAGGTTTTTTTCTTTTAGTTCGCCGGTGATCAGTAGGTGTTCATCATCAACAATATGACTGGAAATATCCAGATTCCGATTATGTATTTTTTCAAGGGGATCTGTTTCTATGTAGTTCATAAATTTTTAGACTCCGTTATCTTTTTTTGCCAAAACAGAGCAACACCTGCCTTTGGATCTAACTCATAGCTTGAAAATCCAAACTTTTTATAGGCCGCTTTTGCTGATTCATTATTGCTAAGGATTTCTAAAGTGATTTTACAACAACCTTTAGATATTGCTATTTCTTCAATCTTATTTAACATTTTCTGGCTAATACCATTTCCTCTGCATTTTTCTAAAACAACAAAATCGTGAATATTAATAAGCGGTTTACAAGCGAATGTGGAAAATGATTCAAAACAATTGGCCAGCCCAATTGGTTCTTCATTCGCGTAGGCTATGAGACTGAAAGCATATGGAAGTTTGGATAATTCTTTGACAATATTTTCTTTAACTTTTTTATCGAGTGCCTTAGCGCCACCCATCGGGTCTGATGCATAAATATTTAACAGTTCCTGGATTTCTTTTTCGTGCTTGCTATCTGAATAGTTTGCTTTGATAACGTGTATGTTCATTTATATCTGTTGCCTTTCAATTCACCTGATAATTCTGAGATCAAATAAATAAATTTTTTCTTATATCATTTATAAATAATCCGTTACAGATTTGTTTTGATGAAGACAAAAAAGACCGGCGCTGCAATAGAACCGGTCTATATTCCCCAAATTTCATCTCACATTAAAAACAGTCTTAATCTTGAAATAAATTCAACAACCCTCCACGATGATTATTCACTTCAATCGATTCTTCAAAATACTCCGGAACATAAGGTTTCAAAATATCTCCGAACTCTTCAGACAACTCCTGAATTTCAACATCATCCGAAACATATTCTTCTCTTTGTTTCCGGATTGATTCTTGAATTATTTTTTTGACCTCTTCATTGGATTTATGGTTTAACACATTAACAGGATCAACAATTTCATCCTCATTCCTACTATTTTCAACCTCTTCACTTTCTTCAGATGTGTTAAATTCTTCTTCGTCATAAACATCATCATCTAACAGGTCGTGACCCGAATCCAGTTCCAGATTATAAAATTGATATAGCTCTCCGCCGACAACCCAATCCGGATCTCCGGTTAATTCATAAACGTTTGGTAATCGATTCACCCCGACAACTTTAAGATAAGCTTTTCCAGAATGTTTCATCTTATCCAATTCCTTTGCTTTTATCTTAACGCTCTGGTCATCACACCATATCAAAACGCCATTGTCCAGCCAGTTCTTTGACCAGGATGTAATCGCAGCGCCGGAAACATTCTCAAGTTTAGCAAGATTTTTTGGTAAGATAGGACCCTTTTTATCAACAACCCGAAGTCTTTGATCTGAATATTTCCCGCCACCCAGACTTTCTCTAAAAGCATCATCAATCAATTGATACGCCAGAGCATAATCTCGAATCTCTGCTATAACCCGTCCCTTGTCGTCTTTTTCACGTTGTTTCTGGTGCAATAAGCTTATGGTCCTGATCGAATTCAAAACCCTGTTAAACGCTCGTCTTGCTGGAACTGGAAGGTCACCACCCTGAACAAGGAATAGATAAATATCAGTTGCAAAGGGGATTACAACATCCAATACTTCAAGCGAATCATGGAAAGCACGCCATATCTGAATTTCTTTTTTATCAACAGCTTTAATCAGCCCAGACGCTATTTCTGCTTCAATGGAAAGAACATCACTTGTCTGTTTTGAAGTTATATTAGGATGAATACTGAACATTCGATCATCAAGCTGCTCTTCCAATTTTCCATAAATCGATGTTGTGATTAAGGGGGTAGGGCCATTGATCGTTTGATATCTCGTGATCTTTTTCCCGTCAGCATCATATCCCGTATATTGGTAAGTTAAAAATCCCTCCGATACTAAGCATCTTACTGAATGTGTAAAATCAGAATCATTTGAATTATTTCCCTGAAAAGCAAAACCTTCTCCAAGAATAAGCGCTTTATGTTCCAGAGCATCTTTTCCCATGTTATAAATGCTTTTCGCTGAACCGCTGTTTAAATAATGGTAGCAATCTTTTGAATACAGTTCTTTTACCGCCATGAGTGCTGCTGTTTTTCCTGATCCTTTCAGGCCTGTAATTTTCGTAGCCATAACATTTGCGCCTTTAATACCCATAGGATTCAACCGACTATCAATGGTCATACCTAACACACCAATATTACGCCGTTCATTTATGATTCCAAGTGAATTGACCATATTAATTCGTTCGTTGAATACCTTTGGATTTAACGCTAATTTTTCAGCTTGTTCAATTATTTCAGGATCTATCTCTTCTTCAGTTTCAGATAAATTATTATCACCTGGTTCTATTGCTGCAGTTGCCATCTCCTGTTTAAAAGCTTTGATCGCTTCTTTAATCGTCTGTTTTCCTACGGACATTTTTTTTCTCAGACGTTCAATATAAAAATCCTGCATCCCCGCATCCATCTCTATTATCTGAGGGAATACTTCACATTTTACTATTGGGTTTGCTTCTGGGAAATTACCTGGTAATTCGTCTATAATCTCGTCCAGAGTCTTTTTATTTTCCGCAGGATGCTGCGCTTTTTCAGATTCTGGTTGAATTATCTCAGGCGCCTGAGACTCACCCGGAGTATCAATTATTACATCTTCCATTTCATTTGAATTTTCTGCTGTGTTGTTATTCATCTTTATTCTCCCTATCTCTTCTTTTTTAAAATTCAAATGGCGCTGCAGATCGAAACCCACAACGCCATTGTATTGATTTAAATTTTATTGTTTATGCGGTTAATTCTTTATCCAAATCCTTAAATGCATGCTCTGGAATACAACCAAGATCCTTTAAAATTTTATCATCAGACATATCTCTACCAAAAAGATCATCCAAAAATTCAAATATTACTCTGTCATATCTTCTAATTCCATCAACCATTCTTTCCTTTTCCTCGACCGATGCTTCTGTAAAATAGGAAAATGGTTTGTCCCACAATTTTATTTTCAAAAGATCTCTTTCAGGTGATAATTTATTCATTTGAATTTTACGATTTTCAAAAAATTTCTTAAGCAATTCTACTGTGCTATCCATGAGCCATTTCAAAGTTACATCGCCTATTTCAGACTTTGATACTCCTTGCAAAAATAATCCTTCTTCAGTCCATATTGGATACCTGAAGCTTATATCGTGGAAAATCAGGTGCCAATAGTTGTCAAACCAATCCTCAGGTCTTTCAATGTAATCGTAATCCCAATCAATTGTATAATGATAAAATATTCCGAATTCCGCTTGTTCAAATTCCTGTTTTGTTGGCAATTTTCCTAAAGAAGTTAATTTTTTACTTCCGGGCTCTATAACTCCAATAAAACTTATAAGTTCTCTTGAGTCAGCTAAGATCTTTGATACTTCGATTAAATAAATATCGCACCCATGGTCATTGCAAATTTTTATAAATCCTTCCGACATCTCACGATCATATTCATATGACCTTACCTTTAAACCTAAATAGTCGAATGTATAAAGGATAATCCTTTTATTACAGTCAACTCCGTAATTATAAATCACGTCTTTAACCTGAGTTGAATTGGGTTCCCCGTAAATTGCATCAATTATGATTTTCAGATATTTTTCAGTTTTATTGTCTTTAGCAGTCACAATAATGCCATGACGGTTATCATTTTTTTCATAGGTTGAAAGGATCTCTTTTATTTCAAATTGGTCCTGGCCGCTGTGGTTTAAAATTTTGTTTATCTCCTGGCCATCACTCAACATCTCTTTAAAATTTATATCGAATTTATTTTCTTTTTCCATGATAGTTCTCCTTTATATTTTAATATTCCAGTTTCTTGCTGCGTTCATGATATTTTTCTCCTTTAAAAATAGAAAACCAGCTCAATACAAAGACCAAGCTGGTTTCTTAAAATGATTATTGATTAAATTTACCGGATTAAAAACTTAAGAAAAAATTCGATTATATTCGTTGATATCGAAAATATGGAAATTAAATTTACTGTATTTTTCCCAAAGACGAGGAAGCCGTTTTTTATTTTCATTTTTATTATTGAAATCCCACCTCTTACCAGATGTGGAAACTGGTTCCCAGTCGGGGCATAAATATTTACCCATTTTTTCTTCGTATATATTAAACGCTACATTACCAAACAATTCATGATAAGCTGAATATTCTAAATCCATTTCAACTAAATTATCTGGATTTTCCAAGGCAGCCTCATAGACATCTTTCCCTCTTGAAATTAGCCAATATCTAAAATCACGAAAATTACTTTCAGAGCAGCCATTATTTCCTATATATGCAGCTCCCCAAATATCCCATCTATTGGCTTTGTTGTGGAAAATATCGAAATGTTCCTGATATGAAATTAGTTTCCCAATGGGAAGTCGATCAAGGTGAATTTCAATATCCTTTTTTGGGTTTTCACTATTTTTTACGTTATCAATAATCTGCCAAAATTCTTCAACACTCATTTCTATTTTTTCATATGATGGGGGATTAGATAAATCATCCTTAATATAATCTTTCCACAAGTTATAAACATCAACTCTTTCTGAGTTATAAATTCCATTAAGATTGAGAGAGCTATTTTGATTATATAAATTGAAAGTTAAGTCAAAAAACTTGTTCAAAAGTTTTTGAAATGAAGGTTTTGGTAATTGACCTCCTATCCGCTTGTATTCAGAATACAAGTCAAAACGTTTTTCTTTCATTACATATTCACTAATACCTTTGATCATAGCTGTTTCTTTCATAATTTTTTGATCAATATTCTCGACGGGCAAACATTCTATAATATTTTCTTGCAGTTTTTTATTATTCGCCATTTTTTTCCCTTTTTTTTCCATCTCTAATTTCCTTTTTCTATTATTTTTTTTTAAGTTTGCTTATAAAAATAGAGAACCAGCTCAGTATTATTGCCAAGCTGGTTTCTATAAAATGATTATTGATTAAATTTATCGGGTAAGACAAAACGCATGATGAAATGCTATCTGAGCGTCTGCTAATTTTTCAATCACCCTCTCATTTTGTTCAAAGGGTAATTTAACACCTTCAGAAATAGGTCTTTCATCAATAATAATATTCAGTTTTCCGATTATTTGATTTTTAACTGTATCTGATTGAAATACAAATTTTGATTCTGGAAAGGTTGTCTTTAATAAGTCTTTCTCATTGTCATATATATTTTTTAACTCCTGTGCTTCAGCATTCCTGCCTTCTACAATTAAAGCCAGACCAAGTTCATCCCAAGAACCACGAATTGAAAAACCACATGTAAACCATTCATCCGGGCCGTCAATGAAAAATTCTTTATCTAACTCTGATTGATCATCGTCATCCTCCCAATCCTCTTCGTATGGACCTGCCGGATCGCTATCACGAAGATACTGATTAAAATAGCCCCAAATTTCATTTTCTTTTTCCCGACTAATTTGTGGCTTATTGGCTACAATTAATTCCCCTGATTTTGCAATTTTTTCTTCTGTAATTTTTCTGATAAATTCTGAATTTGATATATCCAGAATATCTGTGATTTCATTAAGTCGTTCCAAAATTTCCGGTTCAAACATAACGCCGACCTGCTCTGTATACTTTCTTTTTTTACCCATAATTTTATCTCCTTTATCTAATATGGATTTAATTTATAATATGTTCTCATTGGATTTGGATATTGGAACTCAGAATCAAACTCAAAAAACATTTGAAAAGTGCTTATTGACAAGCTTATTGGATCTTTTTGTAGAACTAATCTGATTGATTAAAAATCGCTGAAATACGAGAGGTTATAGCCTGATGGTTATACTTATATTCATCTGAACCAAACCACCCTAAAAGAAAGAATTTGAAGGTATCAAATAATCAATGGTGTTGTTTCTTTTCTCCATAACAAAGGGAAATATTTGGACATAACTTCAACAAGAAATTTTATATAATTTTTTAATGAAACTTAAGTCAGCCGCTGAAAGCATCTCATACAAAGAATATTGATAAAAAAATTAACTTTCAGATTAATAATTCTGAACACATATTAATCCAATATCCTGTTTAAAAAGAAATAGTTATCGGAAAAAATTAACGGATTAAGCGAAAACTATAAACTTCTTTGTATTAAAATGGTTTTATAAAATTATATATATTTCCCCTGATTACAAAGAAGTTACAAGAATTGAATTAATTTGTTAATCTTTTTGTCAAAATGGGTGCTATTATTGACATTACCGGATTAATTGTCTTTTAGAAATCTTAATCCTTTTTTAATCTTAGCAATAATCTCAAAGTATATGTCCAAATATTTCCCTTTGTTATGGAGAAGAGAAGAACTGATCATTTCAATTATCTACAAATAGCTCCGAAAACACATACAGCATTCCCATGTTTTGTTGAGCTCTTTACAGGATAACCAGAGCCAATCAACACCTTTTTAAGCTCTGGCTTTGTCAGGATTGTTTTTTCTCCTTCAGAATCACAAAAGTTTTTGTATTTATCAAATACATCTTTTAAAAAGAGAATACTGTTTTCATCAGCTTTGCTAAGGGTGCTGGCAATAAAGTTATAAACACTATTGCTTTGATTTTTATAGTTTTCTTTCGCTTGATTAATCGAAGCACTTTCAATAAAATTATAACCTTGATTTCTTAAATTTCTATACCCTTCCAGCGCCCAATTAAATATACCAGAAAGCTCAGATTTCAATTTATTGGTCATTTGCTTATCCGCATCCTTTTCGGAAAATAGTCTATTGAATTCTATCGGATAAATTCTTCTTTCCCATCCATAACTCAAGTCATCATTTTTAGGGATATTATTGATTGATAAAAAATGTTTCGCATACGGTTTGAATTTGGACGGTGGTTTATATGGTAATCGCCCAGAAATCCAATCACCTGCAACAGCAGCTTTAATAATCTCGGTATCAATTCTCTTTTTATGTGACGATTCACTTGAAAGATTTACCATTTTACCAAACAGATCCTGAATATAATATTCATCCGACATTTGATGCAGGTTTATATTTGCAACATTTTCCTCTCCAAAAAGGTTGGTTATGGTATTGATATAGACTGATTTCCCATTTGATCCCTCACCTATTAACAGGAATAATGCAGCAGTGGGTATGTCCTTTAAAAAACTATAGCCAACAGCCTGTTTAACAAAATTAATAACATCTTGTTTTCCGAAAAAAACATCATGTAAGAATTTTTCCCATAATGGACATTTCGCATTAGGATCATACTCATATGGTAAAAGATTTGTGGTAAAGACCGATGGGTCATGAGGTACAAGTTTTTCCATGTTCAAATCATATAATCCGTTTTTTAATGTGAGAAATCGTTTTTGATGATCATACGCTTCCAGGCTATTTATCAAGCAAGAACCTATTGCAAAGTGGATAAAATTTACCATTGCAGATTTTGGAAAAAATCGTTTGAATTCTTTCAGTTCTGATTGACATAAAAAATTCAACTGCTCGTCTGATATCTGCTGATAACAATATTCGTTGTACTGAAAAAAGGCTTTCTCCTTTTCAAAATATTTAAACTTATATTTCTTAACGATGTATTCAACAAAATTAACGATATTAAAACTATAATTTTCCTTTTCATCTTTGTTTATGACACCCGATATAAACAAAGGGTCCTGTAGTTCTTCATCCGTCAAATTTGAATACTTTTTTGCGTTTTTAATGGTGGTTGCAAGATACTTATCAGGAACCTTTTGCTCCTTGTATTTTTCTCCAATGGCATATCTCTGAAATATCTGGCTAATTTGTGAATGTTCATATCCTTTATGGATTAAAGCGACAACGACAGCCATGTCAGCGTCACTCCTGCTTGCATATGAACCATTATTCCCATGCATCATGAGGTTTTTTATTTTTTCTGATACCGGTATTTTTTTTAAATCAATGTCCAATGCGACTGAAACATTAGATGGTTGATGTGATTCTATCAATTTTTTACTTTTTGTTTTTTTAACATCTATAAACTGTTTGAAATCTGCAAAGTCGTATAATGGCCCATCGCTATTAACAACCCTAACTAACGGAGGAATATAATAATCTGGTTTGAAATTGAATGTACCCGGTATCCTGAGATGGCGATTGATGTTTTGGGTGCCGACATCACCTTTTAATGATTCGATCAAATATTTATTGATACTTGCCAGTTCCTCCTTACCTATATCAGAAACCTTTACTGGTTCGTTCAAGATCCAGAAACAATGGTATCCACCTCCACTCGATAAAGTAATCGTAGGCATTACATTAAAATTATTTATCATTTCCAGCGCCTGGTCTGAATCTTCCAAGTCAGATTGTTTATTATGGCCATCATCACCAAAATCAATATCCGCATGAAAAGCATTTAAGTAACGGATATTTTCTTCACCACTTTTTCTCCCAACCCGCGTATTAACACCCACATATATGTCTTTTCCAGAATCACAAACCGTGTAAGCATACTCTGCTGCTTTATTGAAATCCGTGAAATACTGTTTACTGGAATTTGGTTTGAAAGTGGCCAATTCGATCTCGCCACATTCGGTTTTTAAAGCAGTTTCGAATAATTTTTTAAAAAATTTCTCAGCACCTTTTATAAAGTTATCTTTATTCTCTATTTTCATTTTTAATATCCTTCTGTTCATCTTGCTCAAGTTTCATTTTCGCAGCTTCACGGAACCATTCTGCCATGCTGATCATCTTTGTATCTGTAATTTGTTTGACCCGTTTAAAATCTGCTTCTGACAGACAGATCGTTATTGGGCGTGTGTTTAGCGCTTGTCGCATAATAATTTTTCCTTATTTAAAGTTAATAGATTGAAAAGGAACTTTTCCTTTAAATATATGTTCTCAGGATGAGGTAAGGTCATTGACCAGTCTGTTTCTTGGCGGGTGTGTTAAGGTGTTTGAATGATTTTCGATTGAACTGGATTAAAATATTAAAAAAAGAGGGCGCAGATTCAAACTCAGGGAATCGTTGTGGATAAAAAATGGCCGACTCCATTACAGAGTCAGCCATTAAGACCTAAACAGTCAGCTTTCAGACTTCCAGAATCTCTTCAGGTATATCAAACTTTTTCCAGGCAATGCATTCTTTACCTGAGCGAATATCCTCTAAAAGATTTGTAATAGCCCTTTGATAATAATCAAACAAATCAAATAATTTCTTAGCAACATTTTGATCCCTTGATATTTTAGAAAATGGAACACCAAAAACAGTTATAGAGATCCCACCGTCCATAGGGCCACCATTAACCCATTGAACTGAACAATCGGGGATTCTTAGTTTAATTTCAGAAGAAAAAATATTTAATATGTTCAACTGGTTTTCCCTCTCTTCATAATCTTCTTCATCAAGACCCCTTAAATAATATTCCCCTTTTAACAAATCTGATCCCACATTCAAAAACGCACCAGAATTATTCCATATTTTGTCAACTCTAAGTTTAAAATACTGGAATGGTACGAAGGATTCTTTTTCAGGCTGAGGTATGATTTCATTTGAATAATCCTTTTCCATAAATTCAGAAAAAGTATAATATTCATTTATGACTGACACAGATGTTCTTTCTTTTTCTTGCAATGGTAAATGATAAAAGTTATGAACAGATCTGTTGTCATGGATAATCATTAATTCTGCCGGTCCATATTCGGGCTTCTCAATAATTATTTTTTTACCTTTAAATGCATCCTTTAATTCAGGCAGTATTGCATCTAATATTTTTTTAAGCATTTGATCGCTTGTGTTGTCAATCGCTCGTGAAATAGCTCCCCTTTCATCCCACTTAAAATAAGTTGTCAAAAATGTTCCCTCCCAAACAAGTCCCTTAGTGCCTAAAAAATTGATTTCGGAAAAATTAGAAAACATAGGTTTATTAAAATAAAAATACAGAAATTCAGCTTTTTGAAATTGTTCTTTATCCGGTACATCTGTAATATTGAACTTTGATTTTTCAGGTGGTCCCATCAATAAATAAAAACAAGACAATTCCGCTATAATACTTCTGTCCATAAGAAATAAATATACCCTCGCATTGTATCGATTAACATAATGGACATAGGACTTAAGCGTTTCTTTATAATGAGATGGATGGTCCTCTACTTCATCGTCAAAAATCAATATCCTGCTCTTACAATCAGCGCCCACATCAAAAACTATATCAAGCAGTTGCAGATAACTCGGACCGCCATGCCGCACATCAATGATGAGCTGATCTGTTTCTTTGGTATCTGGATTTTTAATCTGGGCAATGACTCCAACACGATCATTACCAATTGTATAGGGTTTATTGATGTTGATAATTTCAATAGAGGGCTGATCGATTAGTTTTAAAATATTCTGTATTGTTTCTTCTTTTTTGAGATAATGCTTGATGATTTCAAGCCAAGCACCGTTCTCTTTTTCCATATTTTCAATATTATTCATTGTTCGTAATCCTTTTATTTTAATGATTTTAAATTAGGGAAAGGGAAGGGGACTGCATATAAGAAAATACACAAGTCCCCCCAAAATGATCATACTGTTATTTTTTTCTTTGTAGCATTTTTGCAGCAAGATCAGATTTTAAGCTCTTTTCTTCTTCTTCACAGGTTTGAATAAAAAATGGAATGTGTAAAGATGACCCTATGATAGCATTCCTAATCCCATCCGTAGTAGATATGTATTTTATCGCAATCCCATTCTTTTCCATTACTTCCTGTTTAAAAGATGTATCAATACCTTTGATTGAAAAACTGGATTCAAAAAGAACTCTTGAACCAGCAAATAGTGCTCTGAATGATTCTGCCATTTGATCACTGAAATGATTTAGAAAATTACCGGGATCTTCTTTAATAAAAGTTGCCAATCCCAATGGCAAATCATGAGATGAATTTAGCGGCTTTGTTTTTGAAAAAACAATCGTGCTATACTTTCTTGAAATTTTTTCAGGATTAAAATGCTCAATATCCACAAATAATCCTGTTTTTTCAAATGCCGTTGCAATCAATAAAGCACGAAGACTTGACCAAGAATCGATAATCACCAAATGACCATCGTCTGTCAGATGATTTTTAACAGTTATTCCAATCTCTTCAAGCCCTTCCAGGATTTTTTTTCCTTCCTGAGCTTTCAAATATGATGAAGTATCAAACGAGCTTGGATAGGTTGGAAGCCTCAGCTTTTCAAGATTGCCAATAACTCTGGACATAATTATCAGATCATATTTACACCCCTCTATTGTTTTAAGGTCAGATAATTGACCATACTTGAAATGAACCCGGTTTTCATTGATCTCATTGGCCCATTCTTTTCCAAGATGTGAATATTTATCAAGAACCGTAATTTTGCTATGAGGCCATAGCTTTGACATAAAAAATGCCAGATGTCCTGGACCTCCACCTAAATCCAATACATTTCTATTGTCTGGAATATCAATCTCTTGTAATAGATTTGCTACGAGACAAATTCTGGGAAAATCAACACCATACCAAATTTTAACAAAGTCCAGTCTTGTATGGCACAATTCATAAATTGTTCCCTTATCAGGAGCGTTTAAAGCGTCTTGGAATAAAGACAACGTTTCTTTACCAAATTTACTCAGTATAGCTTTTTCAAAATGCTGCCGGCCTACTTCTTCATTCTCTTTAACATGGGGTTTAATGCCAATTGATCTGAAAAAGGTCTTCGGATATCCAATATTACGACCCGTTTCTTTTCTGTCTTTATAATGATTATTAACTCTTGTTTTATTTGATTTCATTTTTTTCCCTTTATTTTAAATTGAAACAGAAAGGGGACTGCATATCGGAATACACAGCCCCCTCTAAATATTGTTTTTACCAGGTGACGCCGCCCTTGTAATAGTTATCCATCAGGGCAAAATCATCGCCTTTCACGTAAATTTGTACGACGACAAGATCAGGATCTACTTCCATACCACCTGGCCCATAAGCCAGCTTGACCGCCTCAAATGTATTGGGAACCCGTCTGAAACACATGGTGTAAAAAGGAGGACCGTCCCAATGTTTACAAAGCTTTTCGATGGGGACCTCAATCACTTCCCCGCGTATGATACGGTTGAGGATAGATCTTCGCCTGGGCCTTTTGAAGTAATTATAAGCTTCATTGATCCGATCAGCATTTCCATATGGACCAAACGCTAATGGGTCAATCATGAACTCAGGCCAGTTTTTCATATTCAATCCATGTGTATGAGTTGGGAATGCTGTATACTCCTGAAGCGGATCAGCATGGATGAAATAAGGGTACTTGCCATTTTTAACTTTAAAATCATTTTTTTGCATAATTCACCTCTTTAATTTAAAAATAAAAAGGGGCTTCTTCATGATAGAGAAAATCCCCTTTAAAATAAAAAAAGCCGCACAAAGTGCAGCCATTTGCCTAAATTAAACTGTAGTTTTTACCCCCTTTCTTTTAAATGGTTTCTATTGTTCCGGTCAGCGGATTCATCACTTTTACCGGGGTGATCTTTATACGGTACCCTTTCATTCATTGCCTTTCCATAGTTTATTATGCTGCTGCTATCCTTTGTTCGGCATATTCCAAATAGCCCGTATCAAGCTCAATACCAAAGCCATTCAGTCCCAATTGTTCAGCCACAACAAGAGTAGTTCCCGTCCCCAGAAAGGGATCGCAGACCACGGTGTCATCATTGTAGCCAACTAATTTAATACACCACTCGGCAATTTTTTCTGGAAATATGGCTGGGTGATTACCTTTTTCGCTTCTGTTGCATATGGTTTCGTATGGGATGAACCAACAATTTCCCCTGCATCTTAAATCACGAGAATCTTTTTTCTTGGCAATGTTGTTTTTATCCATATATGGCACTCCGATCGATAGCCTATCTATCCACACGTCACCATTTTTAGTAAAATGGAAAATATCCTCATAAGTATTATTCGTGAACCTGGGACTGTTTATGGGCTTGAAATGACCGTAAGTGGTCTCACCAATGCTGAGTGACTTAACCCAAATGATATGGTTTTGAAGCATGAAAAGGTCTCGTAAATTATTGGCAGCATCATATGCTAACCATGGATTATTATTCGTACTTCCAACATTCAAGAATAACGAACCATCATCCTTGAGAATTCTTTGGACCTCTGAAAATATTTGATGAAGCCATTCAAAATAGTGAGATTTTTCCATTTTATCATTATACGTTCTGTATTTTACCCCGATATTATAAGGGGGCGATGTAATGACAATATCGACACTGTTGCTTGGTAATGTCGTTAAACCCTTCAAACAGTCACCGTGAAAGATAGTTTGTTTTGTTCTTGATATAGTTTTCAACTTTGATAGTAAACGGCTGGCTACCAACATGCCACACCTCCCCGATAATATTCTTCTGTTAAAGCTAAATCATTACAGTTTGCTATTATCTGAATAACTTGGGTGGGGCTGATCTTGGTGCAGCCGGTAATCGGGTTCCATGAAAACTCAGTCCAATCAATTGTACTTTTATTCATTTTCCATAATCCTTTCTTTTAAAAAATTAAAAGGGGCCTTCCCCATCGTGGCGAAAACCCCTTTAAAATAAAAAAGCCGCACAATGTGCAGCCATTTGCCTAAATTAACTTGTTATTTTTACAGCTTTTATTTTAAATAGTTTCTATGTTTCCGGTTAGCAGATTCATCACTTTTACCGGGGCCTTGTTAAATTTCGTAGTTATCTTTGGAAAAAAAATGAGGATGATCCTGATTAAGAAGAACCACCCCCATTTTAAAAAGCGCGGTAAGCTGCGTATTCAGCCACTAATCCATGGTGTTAAAACCTTTTTTCAAATGGATCTGATTGATAATATCCTCAAGCTGAACATAATAGTGCGTATTGACCAGCATTTTATTATAAGAACCTTCATCTCCCATAAGGTCCTGATGAGTTAATCTAAGGGTATCCCAAAGATAAGTTTTCAGATCTTCTTGAAATTCATAATCGGAAAAATTAACTTTTTTCTCCTTCCCTGTTTGAATATACTCTTCAAGATAAATGGTATCCGTTTTATTCTCTCCAGGTTTTTGGGGATTCCAATAAAGTATAAATCCGAAGCCTCCTTTTCTTGCCCACATCGCACTATCACAGCTATGGATAGGGAAATTTGCCAGAAAATCAAAGGTAGTGTTGCCCAGCAAATGAATTTTAATGCCGGTTCCTTTAAAAAAATCCATGACGAACTCAAGTGTTTCAAGACTTGTTATTTGGGCAGATCCCAGTGCTACTCTGTCATAACCGTTTTTAATGTAATAAGGGATTTCTTTTCCGTAGATATCGTGGATTACAGGAATAGGGAATAGACCATGACCTTCTATTACCTTTAGATTATAATGGTTTGTTTCAAATCCATGATCACTGAAATCCGAATCAAAATTGAAATAAAAAGCATAGTGTTTCCCGAACAACTCCATGTAATTGATAAAGTTTTTCAGAGTAATATGTTCAATATCGCTTCCTTTCGAATAATTTAATGTAAATGTTCCGGAATCAAAAATAAGAGATTCAATTTTATCTCTATGTTTATGTGTGAAATCCTTCTCTTCATGATTCAAAGTTCCAAAGCTTCGAAGAACAGATACTTTCCTATTCGGAAAAAGCTTATGATGGGCCAACAGAGTTCTTTTATTTAAACTTGCATGATATATTCTCATTTTAATACCTCCATAAAACTCCTCCCTATACAGAAGAGCATAGGGAGGAGTTTTTAATTTAATTTGTTTGAATCAGTGTTTTTAATTTCTCTATGGAATCCTGCAATTCTTCCAGCATAGAATCGTTAATATGGTTCCGATAATCAGTCTCATCCGTTATGAATTTAATGGTGCTTTTCAGCATCCCTATCAGTTTTGGGATGTTTCTGATTTTTTTATCCTTATCAATTGAACTATTCTCAGGACCTTTTTTTTGAATGACATCAACGAGGTATTGATTTACATCACAATCCGGAGTGTATTCCCTCAAAAGAAAAAGCTTCTCAATGAGAGCATTGTTAAACTCGATACCCATGTTAATAAGGGTCTTCACAATGTTTTCATTTACATCCAGTTTAATGTTTTTTTCCTGTTCAGCCTTCTCGATTTTGGATAATGCGATAACAGCATCAACATCTTTTTTAATATCTTTAATCCCATCATACGTGAGCTGTTCATGATTGAATGTTATCCCTCGGTTTTCAATATACTTTTGAAAAGGGTCTTCACCTTTCAGATCGTTGATTCCTCTTAGAATTTCCAAAAGGCGCTCTTTCCCGAGAAATGCATACTTAATAATGCCAGGAACTCTGGCCAAGGCCATATAATCCTGAGCCGACCTTAACGACATCAAAGGGTGATTTTTTTTGAACCAGTCGGTCCAGTGTAAACATAGCTTCCTGGTCGCTATCTTCTGGATGTTAAAAACCATTCCCAGGCGAATGGCATACTTGGTCATTATCCCTGCTGCGATATGACTGGACCTTCCCAAAACAGGAGCATATCGATTTATTAGTTCAGTGGATTCTTCAAGGAGTTTCTTAGCGTCTACAATCGTTGCAACACTTATATTCATGTGACGGAGATTAAATTCCATGATCGCTTTTTCAAGCTCAAGATCTCCATGCATCTGACCGGAGTCATCCGACACATTCAGATAAACATCCAGCATAGTTTTTGAATCCTGAATTGGAGTGATATCCATTTCCTCTGGATTTCTGGGTTCAAGAGTAACGTTTGCGGGAAGAATCGTTACCTGGTTTTTATCAGAAGATGCCTTCCTTTTAGCCTTTTTTACAGGAGGGGGTATTTCAGATTCATCAGGGTCTGCTGAATTTTCTCCAGTTATGGCTTCATCAGTACCTTGTCCCTCCTCGTGGAGAGATTCACCTCCTGCTTCCGATTTATAATTTCCAGATGCTTTGATATCTTCAGCACTGGCACTTTCGCCGAGACCAGACTTTGGATTTTCAACCAGGTCTTGTTCTTTAGTATCTTTAGTATCAGCCATGTTGGCCTCCTCATTATTTGATTTTTCTATTAATGGGTTTTTTACAATCTCGTTCATTTTAAATATCCTTTACAATTTCAACTGCTGATTTAAATAAAAAAGGGCTTGCCCCCTTGATAGGAACAAACCCGTTGACAATAAAAAATGTTTGGCTTTGGTGTTGGTTTTTAAACAGTCATATTTTGCATCACCTCCTTAGTCGTTGTTGGTTGTTTTTGAAATAAAAAAAGCCCTTCACCGTTATCGATGAGGGCTTTTCTGGGTAATAATATTTTTTAATAAAATGTCCTTAACAAGTTATGAGCAAGGCACTTTAAATGCAATATTTAGATTAATCTCAGTTAGTGGTGTTAGACATAATTTCTAAAAAATATACAAACAAGTTATTCAATATTTTTCAGTTATCTGGTCTTGCGCTTAGTCTTGCGTTTTTTTTGTAAAGTATGTAAGATTGTATAAAATATGGAAAATAACAAAAATACAGGAGCCTTGATTTTAAAGGAGATTGACGTGTATCAAGGATGTGTGAAAACAACGGCAATCTGACTACGAATCAGGGGGTCGGGGGTTCGAATCTCTCCGGGCGCGCCACTTTTTTTTTGGCGGGCAGATGGCAAAAATCCTTTTTTTTATTCTTACTGATGACAACCAACACGCCATTTGATTTCTGGAACGACCATTCTCTTGAATTCCTTGAAATGGCCCTGAAAAGGGATTATCAGGAACATGTTCACTCTTGTGACGGTTATGGCAGAAAAGAAAGAGAATGCGGGGACACAATCGAATTTTTTCTGAATGGAAACAAGGGTACCCTTGAAAGCATTTCTTATGATCTCAAGGGATGTCTCTTCTCTCATGCCTGTGCCAATACCATTGTTTTTATGGCTCTTGATAAATCCATTGAACAAGCAAAGCACATCACGGCAGCTGATATTATCCGGTTTTTAAAAACTCTTCCCAAAGAAGAGGATCATTGCGCCGATCATGCCGTGGATGCTTTCCGGATGGCAATAGATGATCTTGAAAACCGGGGAAAAATCTGATTTAAGAATCTGCCAGCCTCTGGTCATACATGGACCCGACGCCATATTCATTGCGCCGCATAAATTTGTCGATTGAAGGTGCAATCAGCTGCATTTCCGGGTTTTCCTTCTGAACATCCTGGGCGATCCTGATTTCCTTGGTGCATCCGGTACTGTATGTGGAATCTTTGCCAATCCATTCCGGCGGCACTTTTTTGTTCAGCAAGGCAAAGGTTTCGGCAATATCGTCAGAGGTCTGGAATCTCCAGATGTCTATATATGAACTTCGTTGAACAATCTCCCACATATACATGAGATCGTCGGCATCCATGCCCGGCTCATAATAAAGAGAGGGGTTGATGATAAACAGGTTGGTTGACTGCTTATGAAGGTGATCAATAAAGGTTGTCATGATCTTTTTCGCCACATCAATTTTCCCTGGAATGGATCCGATGATGCCGCTGTAAAACATGACGGTCATGCCTTTTCGTTTGGCGGATTTCATCTGATCAATAATTCTATTGGCTTTTTCCTCCAGGGCCTGGTGGGAGAATTTGATAAAGGCGTTATGTCTCGGTTTATAGGTGATAAACAAGGATTTTCGAATGATGCTGATATTGATGATATTCTGGGTAAACCTGAAATGTGAGTCAATGAGTCTTTTCTTCTGCGATTGGCCCCGGGAGACAACACAGTCCACTTCCTTGAAAATCCTTGAGAAAGTGGTGGAAACCAAAAGAAGGTTCAGAGTCTCTCTTGTCCCGTCAGATAAGACATAGAGATTTCTGTCATGTTTTAAAAGTTTTACCAGGTTGTTTTTACTGATGGTTTTTTCATAGATAAAATGAGCCTTTTCCAGTTCTTTTATAAGGACAGGATCTGTTTTGGTATCTGCCAGGCAAACTTTTTTAAAAAACGGAGATTCTTTTACCGCAAAAATAACAATATGACCCAGCTCGGAAAGAAATTTGGCAATTGAAAGATCAATGACCACATCACGGGATTCATCGGCAAGCCAGAGGATTTTTTGTTTTTTCGATTTCATGAGTGAGATGAGATGGGAAAGCCCGTCTCCCAAGATGGGGGTATTAAATATTTTCTTAATTTTGGTCGGCGCAGGTATTTTCCGGCTTTCGTCAGCCCACAAATCCCTTTGTGAAAGAAGTGTGAGCCGCCTTACAAATTCGACTTCTTTTATTTTTTCCCTTAATTCCATAAGGGTTGTGTCTTCAGAAAATTGGAGGGAATCGTCGATCTGGTTCAATGCTTTTTTCAAAGTTTCCGATCCCAGAAATTTTTTAGCATTTTTATTGATGATTTTTTTTTCTTGTGAATACGGGTTTTCTATATGGGTTCGGCTCAAAAAGATTTTATGAAGCCTTTTTTCAAGCCTGGAAGGAATAAGGAGGCCTGTGCGGGTTTCGTCATCATATTTGATGGCAATCAGGGTTTTTAAATATTGTTTATCATAGTCCGAGTCTATCAATTCATCCACCATGGCCATTATTTTGTCATACACTTGTTTGTAGTGCTGTTTTAAAAAAGCCGGATATTTTCTTGACATGATGGCAGTGAACATTTTATCGGAACAGGGGTAATAGCGTTCTCCGTCTTCAGGATAAACCATGAATTCAATCTGCTCTTTTGAACCAACCTTTGAAGGATAGGCAAAGGGGTCAATATGATTTTTGAGAAAGAATGCAGTAAACCAGGCATCAAAATCAGGGTCTTTTCCAATCAGAACAGGAATATTGTCTTTGTTTTCCATCAGATCTCCATAATGTTAACAATTGATTTTTTTTTAAGCTATCATTTCAGTATTTATTTTGCAATTGATTGATATGAATTGATCGATAGTGATTGATTGGGTTGCAAATCCCCTTGACACTCCCTTTGCAGGGGCATAAGTGAATATATATGGATAAAAAAGCAGCTCTTGAAATATTGAACCTTGATGAAACTGACAGCTTGGCAGACGCAAAAAAAGCCTATCGGTCCTTGGCAAAACAATATCATCCGGATGTGCTGGGAAAAAATTCATCTGCCAAGACAGATTCGGAAGCCAGAATGAAGGATATTAATCTTGCATACCGCTATCTTGTTCCTTTGCTAAAACAGAACAGGCTGGTTAAGAAGTCTTTGAAACCCATACCGGATGATGAATTCATAAAAAGACAACCCCTTAAAAAAGAAAAGACAGGGTGGGATACATTTTTCATAAAATGCGGGGCATTTTTAAATAATCTGTTTTTTATAAAAGAAAAACCTGTAGTTGTGAAAAATCAAAAACAAAACCCTGAACAGCCGCCAATACATAGAAAAGAGAAGTTTGGCCATGTGCTGGAAAAAATTTATGAGAAACCAGCTCATTATGAAAAAAGAAAACCAGGAGTTCCAAAGAAAAAAAAATCATGGGAGACGGGTTCTTTTGGTGACTATCGAAAATATATGCAATTAAAACAGAAACTGAAATCCGGACGCTCACGGAATCCAGGTATGCCTTTTAGCCGGGTAACAAAAATAGATCCGGTTGATAGGATCGATGCCGTAAAAAAGGATTGATACCTTTTATTATCCGAATGCTTTTAGAAAGAAAGCCGAATTAATTTTTTTCCTGTCTTAAGATCCATAATAGAAGCTGAATCCTTTTCAATTATGCCATAGGTAAATTTTTCATTCCTGGGGCAGGCAATAGAGCCGGGGTTCATAAAGATATGGGGTCCTTTTTTTTCCAGTGAATAAAGATGGGTGTGCCCCTGGATCATAATATCCACATTTTCAGAAGGTTCCGGGTGATGGTGGCCGTGGAACAGATATATTTTTTTATTAAAAGCAGTGAATGCCACGGTTAAAGAATATCCAGGGAAAAAAGAGGGGCTGTCGCAATTTCCATAAACATAATAAAAAGAATTTTTAAGCAAGCTGAGCTCTTCCCGGATTGAATCCGGTTGAAAATCCGGGTTTGAAAAAGCCCCGTATTTCGTATCAAAAAGGTCTCCTGCAATGACAAGCTCATCATTACGGGAAAGAAGATTTTTAATAGCCACCCAGGCAGAGTACCTGCCGTGAAAATCTGCTGCAACAACCAGTTTAGCCATAGTTATTAATTTATCAAATTCTCCTTGTTAAAAAAAATAAAATTTCATAGTATCGGGTTCAAATCAATATAAATATACTCACGATATGGATTTTAAACTAATCGACAGAATTTTGGCCCTCGGCAATCTGATCGGCCATGCAAAGCTTGCATTCATGGAAGCAGACAATGATCTGCGCGTTTCCTCTTGGAATCAGGGCGCCGCAAATTTATTCGGCTATACGGAAGATGATACAATGGGGCGGCCGTTGAATGATCTGATTCCGGTCAGTAGACGGGATCTTATAAATTGCAAGCAGACACACTCTTTGACCTGTTCCCATATTAACAACAGGAATAAAGAAATCCAGTGTGATATCTTTTATGCTCCCATCATCAGCACAATAGGGGAGAAAATCGGAATCGCCGTCCTTGCCAAGGATATTTCCGACAGATTAAAGGACAAGGCAAACCTTAAGCAGCAGGAGCAGCACCTTAAGGATATATTTGGTTTTGCACCCATTGGAATTTACCACGTGGATATGGAAGGAAAAGTGGTTTCGGCAAATCCTGAATATGCCTGGATGCTGGGATATGAATCAGCTGAAGCGGTTGCTGAACAGATAACGGATTTCTCATCCCAGATCTTTTTTGATAAAGAAAAAGCGGGCGAATTCATGTTCGGTGTTCTGGAAGCAGAAGAAGTGATCAGATTCCGTTGCAGGCTTAAAAGAAAGGACAATTCCTTTGTATGGGCGCTCTGCTATGCAAAGGCAACCCATGATGAATCCGGCCGGGTGGATGGATTTAATGGGTTTTCCATAGATATAAGCGATACAGTGCGTGCTGAGCAGGAATTAAAAAAGGTAAATGAAAAACTGAAAATGCTTTCCGTCATCGACGGATTAACCCAGATCCCCAACCGCCGAAGGTTTGATGAATATCTTGATTCGGAATGGAAAAGGCATTATAGGGATAAAGAATCAATTTCGATTGTTCTTTGCGATATTGATTTTTTCAAATTATATAATGATCATTATGGTCACCAGGGAGGCGATGACTGTCTTCAGAAAGTGGCCGGTGCAATCCAGGAGTGTGCCCTGCGACCGGCTGATCTGGCTGCAAGATATGGCGGAGAAGAATTTGTTCTTATTCTGCCCAATACAAATGCCAAAGGCGCATTAACCGTTGCGGAAAGGGTTCGTATGAACGTAGCAGCCCTGCAAATTCCACATGCAAAATCCAAGATCTATGAGTATGTCTCCCTAAGCCTTGGTGTCGGAACAATGGTGCCGGGGAGCGGCAATTCTCCTGAAGATATTGTCAGGGAAGCCGACGAATCACTCTACCTGGCTAAAGCCAATGGACGTAATCAGTCTTTTTGCAAGGGCCTTACCATTTAATGCCCGGCCAATGGAATGACTGTATCCGAACCGCAAGCCAATCCAATGCTTTTTAAATTACATTTTTTTTCACCCAAAAAAAATATCAATATCCGGTATGGGGTGATGAATGTTCAAGAAGGGCACACAAAGGCTGTTTTTCTATTGCTGCACGGAAGATCTGAATTTATTGAAAAATATACCGTCATAGCAAATCGTTTACAAAAAAAAGGATTCATGGTTGTCAGCCTTGACTGGCGAGGACAGGGTTTATCATCAAGGGAGACAGATAACAGGCATAAGGGTCATATTGATAGCTTTGATGATTATTTGGAAGATCTGACAGCGTTTTATTCCGAAGTCATTGACCATTATAATCTGCCGGTTTATATCCTTTCTCACTCCATGGGCGGACATATTGCCTTACGGTTTATGAGTCAAAATCCCTCCAAGATCAAAAAAGCGGTCCTTGCCTCACCCATGATTGATATCGCCCTTCCCGGCTTAATTTATCCGATATCAAAATTTGTTTCAAAGAAATTGTCCACAACTTGTTTTGCAAAAAAATATACCATCGGATCAAAGGATTATTCTGCAAAAACCGTCAAATTCGAGGGAAATAATTTGTGTCATGATCAGGCCAATTATATGCTTCTCCATGATGAAATCAGAAAAAACCCAAATCTTGCGGTAGGCGGCATCACCTGGGGGTGGTTGAATGCTGCTTTTGAATCCATAGAAATTCTGAAAAGAAATGAAATTCTTAAAAATATTGAAACACCCACTTTGATTATCAGCGCAGAAAAAGATTCCATTGTTTCCTTTAAAGCACAGGAAAAATTAAGCAGGCAACTGCCCAATTGTGAATTTTATAAGATTGATGACTCCTTTCATGAACTGATGTTTGAAGAGCCTCGGGTTGTTCAAATATTCTGGTCTTTGTTTGACCGGTTTATTCTTCAATAGCCAATAGGGTGGCATCAATCCTTGTTTGAAGGAGGCAGGGGAGGATGGTATTAAAAAAGGGAAAAAGAATAATATGTTGCTGTTCCTTGTTTTTTTGGCAAAGATCAAAAAATAAGGCTTGACCACATACCAAAATTAGGATAGAACCCACACGGAAAATTTGTAAAAAGTTAGCTCGGAGTTTGTGTTTGAATTAATGCAATCTTAAGCAATGACAAGACGGGGGTGAAATGCACTTAGACTTGTTGACTTTATCGGTTCTATTGTTCTTTTTTGCAGGGATTATCTTCGCCTGCACACCTCTCATTGTTTCAGTTTTTATCGCCCCTAAATCCCGAGGCGGAGATCTTCAGCTCCCCTATGAATGCGGTATTAACCCGCAAGGTATTTCCCGCGTAAGGTTCGGGATTAACTATTATTTTTATGCACTTCTGTTTTTAGCTTTTGACGTTGACGTCCTGTATCTGTTCCCTGTTGCATCTGTTTATCGACAAAATTCAGGCTGGACGGTTTTTGGAGAACTTTCCATATTTTTAGGAATTCTCATGCTTGCAGTGATCTATTTCTGGCGAAAAGGGGTATTTACATGGCCGAGGAAAATCAAATTTTAAAACAAGCGGTTTCAGAAATTGAGCCGCCTATCATATCTATAAAACCTGTACAACAAGTTTTGGATTTATGCAGAGCGATGTCCTTATGGCCCATGACCTTTGGTCTTGCCTGCTGTGCCATTGAAATGATGGCTGTCGGCATGGCACGTTTTGATATCTCCAGATTCGGTGCTGAAGTTTTCAGGCCGTCTCCCCGCCAGTCTGATCTCATGATTGTAGCAGGTACAGTATCAAAAAAAATGGCACCGGCCGTTATCCGGCTCTATGAACAGATGCCGGCTCCAAAATGGGTGTTGGCACTCGGAAATTGTGCCATTTCAGGAGGGCCTTTTTATTTTGAAGGTCAGTATGGAATAATTGAAGGTGTGGATAAGATCATTCCGGTAGATATTTATGTGCCGGGATGTCCGCCAAGACCTGAAGGTCTTTTGGAAGGCTTGTTCGAACTTCAGAAAAAAATCACAGGCAAACGTTGGTGGCCTGAACCCAAAGAAGATAAAATTGCATGATACAGGATAACCCTATTAAAACCGAAATGCTTGAAATCGAGGCATGGACCAAAAACCTAACGAATTATGCTAAAACCGGTTTCCATTCCAATTATTTTGTGGATACGGATAAACTCATGTTTTCCGCCAATTATTTGAAAGAAAATGGTTTTTTCTTGGAAGACATAGCCGGTGTGGATGTTCAGGAAGGAATCATGCTTGTTTATCATTTTGACAAGCTTGAGCATTCTGCCCGGATTACCTTAAGAACGATTGTGGATCATGATTTGAAAAAAGCGCCTTCACTTGTTTCAATCTATAAAGGGGCAGACTGGCACGAACGTGAATGCTTTGATTTTTTCGGGGTCAGGTTTGACAATCATCCCAATCTGAAACCGCTTTTGCTGCCGGATGATTTGGGTATGCATCCTTTACTGAAAGAAAAAGACAGAAAATCGCTTTACACAATATTAGATTTTGAGATGTTAGCGGATAATAAACGATAACATAAACTATTATTTTTTTTTACTCCTATAAATCGGAGGATTTTGTGAGCAAATACAACATTACCCAAGATAAGAGTCGATGCATCGCCTGTTTAACCTGTGAAATTTATTGTAAAAAAAACAAGGATATTGCAGAGGGAAACAAGGCAAGGCCTTGTCAGATCGTAATTCTTGACAAGCGTAAAGGAAGCAATATTCCGCGTGAGGCCTATGTTTATATGGCCTGTTTCCATTGCGATAAGCCTTCCTGTGTGGCTTCCTGTCCGACCGGTGCCATGACAAAAAGAGAAAAGGATGGAATTGTATATGTAGATTATACAAAATGCGTAGGATGTAAAGCCTGTATGGTTGCATGTCCGTGGGGTGCCGTTCAGTGGAATCCGGAAATTTTCAAAGCGCAGAAATGCGATTTGTGCATGGACAGAATTGACCAGGGATTAAAGCCGGTATGTGTTACAGTTTGTACCAGCGGCTGTTTACACTTTACCGATTCAGATGCTGTCGACAATGATAGTGATGAGTTTGAACAGCAATAAATAGGGGGAATCATGGCTGCAATCGAAGTCAAATCTCAGGAACCGGAAATTAATTTCACACAGATAGATACTATTATCCGGGATGAATACGGCGGCAATAAAGAAAATTTAATAATGATGATGCAGGCGATTCAAAAACTATACCGATATTTACCATATTCTGCGTTACGTTATCTTTCTGATTATTTACATATTCCAATCACAAAAATTTATGAAATTGCCACTTTCTATGCTTCGTTTTCTCTTGAACCAAAAGGCAAACATATTATTTCTGTGTGCACAGGAACTGCCTGTCATCTTAAAGGCAGTGGAGAAATGATCAAATATATCAAGGAAAAAACAGGGCTTGAGCCCGGCAAGACAACCTCTGATATGAAGCTGACGCTGGAGTGCGTCAACTGTGTCGGAGCCTGTGGATTAGCTCCTGTCGTCATCATTAATGAGAAATACAACCCTGAAGCCGAACTGTCTCTGGTTAGCGAATTCATAGAGCAAGTGAAAGCTGAATAGGAGATATAAATAGCATGGCGGAATCAATTAAAACTCTAACAAGAATCGACAGCGTTAAAGAATTAGAGGAATATCGAAAAAAAATTATCGCCCAGTATGACCCAAATGCACCGAAGGTGATTGTTTGTTGTGGCACAGGCTGCCAGATCAACGGTGCCGTTGAAGTTGCCGAAGCATTTAAAACCGCATTGGCTGAAACCGATTGGAATGGAAAAGTAATTCCGCAGACCAAAATGACAGGCTGCCATGGGTTCTGCTCTAAAGGACCTCTGGTGGTGATTGAGCCCCAGGACATATTTTATCAGAAGGTCAGGGTGTCGGACGTTCCTGAAATAATTGAAAAAACCATTCTGGGTGATGAAATAATCAAACGTATGGAATACAAACATTCCGACAAAAAGGTTTATGCACATACCAAAGAAATACCGTTTTATGCCAATCAGACGCGGGTGGTACTGAAAAACATAGGGAAAATTGATCCCCTTGAAATTGATGATGCCATTATTCATGGCGCATATAGGGGCTTAGCAAAAGCGCTGGCTGATATGATGCCGGGAGAGATTATTTCTGAAGTCAAAGCCTCGGCATTGAGAGGAAGGGGAGGAGCAGGTTTTCCGACGGGTGTTAAATGGGAATCATGCGCAAGCCAATTGGGAACGAGCTATATCATCTGTAACGCCGACGAAGGAGACCCGGGTGCTTTTATGAACCGTTCTCTGCTCGAAGGAGATCCGCACAGCGTTCTTGAAGGTATGGCCATTGCGGCACGGGCCATTGGCTCAACCAGGGGATATATCTATGTTCGCCTCGAATATCCTTTGGCCGTGAAAAATCTGATCCATGCGATCCGCCAGGCTGAGGAAATGGGGCTTTTGGGTGAAAATATCATGGGAACCGGGTTCAATTTTACGATTACCCTGTCAAGTGGGGCCGGTGCCTTTGTCTGTGGCGAATCTTCGGCTCTGATGTCTTCTCTTGAAGGAAGAGTCGGTAGACCAAGACCCAAATACATCCGGTCTGTTGAAAAAGGATTTCGTGACAGCCCATCCAACCTGAATAATGTTGAAACTTATGCCTGCATTCCGGATATTATCTTTAACGGAGCAGAATGGTTTAAATCACATGGAATCCCAGAGTCAACCGGAACAAAGATCTTTTCACTTACCGGTAACGTTCACAATATCGGACTTGTAGAAGTTCCCATGGGAATGCCGCTCAAGGATATTGTGTACGATATCGGCGGCGGTATACCCAAGAAAAAGGAATATAAGGCTGTTCAAACCGGTGGTCCTTCCGGCGGGTGCATTCCTAAACACCTGATCGATGTTCCGGTTGCATATGGCAGCTTGGCTGAAGTCGGCTCCATCATGGGTTCCGGCGGTATGATCGTCATGGATGAAGACACATGCATGGTCGAGGTGGCACGGTATTTTACGCACTTCCTGGTTGATGAATCCTGCGGACAATGTACCCCATGCCGTGAAGGCCTCATCAGGTCACTGGAAATTCTGACCCGAATAACCGTCGGGGATGGCAGAGAAGGGGATATAGAAACTTTGGAAGAACTCGGAAAATTCATGACGGATTTTTCACTCTGCGGACTCGGAACATCAGCTGCCAATCCGGTTCTTTCAACCATCCGGTACTTCAGAGAAGAGTATGAGGTACATATACGAAATAAAAAATGTCCCGCAGGTGTTTGTAAGCCGCTTTTCAATTATGCAATTGAAACCAACGAATGTGTGGGATGCGGCAAATGCAGGATCAAATGCCCGGTTAAGGCCATTTCAGGTGAAAAGAAAAAGCCCCATACCATAGATCGTGATTTGTGTATCAAATGCCAGGAATGCTATAAGAATTGTGATTTCAAAGCAATTATGATTATTTAAAACATTATAACGCGGGTTCCCTCAATGAATACATTAAAAATAATATTAAACGGAAAAGAAACAACGGCAAAGCCGGACCAGACCATTTTGGATGTGGCCAATGAAAACGGTGTCTTTATACCGACTCTCTGCCATAATCCTGCACTGGAACCGGCCGCAATGTGCCGGTTGTGCATGGTGGAGCTGACTGAAGGACGACGTACCAAAATTGTGACATCATGCAATTATCCACTGCGTCAGGATGCAGAGATCAAGACCGATACGGAAACCATCCGCCATGGGCGAAAGATCATAATCGAATTACTGATGGCTCGGTGCCCTGATTCTGCAGAACTTAAAAGACTTGCCGGTGAATATGGTGCGAATCTATCCCGTTTTTCATCATTGAATGATGATTGTGTGGTATGTGGGTTATGCGCTCGTGTTTGCGAAAAAGTCGGGGGAAAAACTCTCACCTTAAGCGGACGCGGTGTTCATATCAAGGTCAATACTGCCTTTGGCGAAGCATCTCCTTACTGTATCGGATGCGGGGCCTGTGTCCAGATTTGCCCGGTAAACGCAATACAGATTGAAGACATCGAAGATGAGCGGGTTATTACCATTCATGGCAAGGAAGCGGCAAGAATCAAACTTAATCACTGTGACACATGCAATAAATTTTATGGGCCTGTCATTGATTTAACAAAGGTGATGGAACGGCTGGGAGAAAAAACAATTCCACCTCCAAATTTAAATTTATGTCCTGCCTGCGCCCGGGTAAAATTGGGAAAACGAATTGCAGACCGGTATTATGATGTATACTGATAAATGACGAATAATTAATGAAACCAAACAAATCCAAATTTGAATTAAACGGGGATTATTACAGCACCCGGTTTGAGCCTTTAAATTCTGAAACAGGCGATACCCTGATCATCAACATGGGTCCTCAGCATCCTTCAACACATGGGGTTTTGCGTATTGTTGTTGAATTGGACGGTGAATATATCAAAAAAGCAGAACCGGTATTGGGATATATTCATCGGATGCATGAAAAAATGGGTGAGGTTAAAACCTATATGCAGTATCTGCCGAACATGGGACGGGTTGACTATCTTCATGCTCTGGCATGGAACTGGGCTTATGTCGGTGCTGTTGAAAAATTAACCGGGATTGAAGTTCCAAAAAGAGCGGAATATATCCGGGTGATTACCTGTGAATTAAACCGTATCTGTTCACATCTTTTATGGTGGGGTGCTTATCTGCTTGACCTGGGTGCCTTTACCCCGATTCTTTATGCCTTTGTAGACCGTGAAAAAATCATGGATATTCTTCAGATAGTAACCGGATCAAGGCTTACTTATTGTTATTACCGGTTTGGCGGGGTTTCGGCGGATATTACCGATGAATTTATCCATCAGACAAAAGAATTTCTTGAGCATTTTAAAACAAGAATCCCCATGTATCATGACCTTGTTACCGGAAATATGATTTTGCGCGGCAGATGTGAAGACATCGGAGTTTTGTCAGTCGAAACTGCAAAACAATATGGAGCAACAGGACCGGTTATAAGAGGTTCCGGTGTGCCGTATGATGTGAGAAGAATTGAGCCATACTCGGTATATGATCAATTCGATTACGATATTCCGGTTGGTAAAAACGGCGATGCCATGGATCGTTATGATGTCCGTGTCGCGGAAATGAGTGAAAGTATAAAAATTATCGAACAGGCTTTGGAATCATTGCCTGACGGGCATCATATCAACCCGAACCTTCCGGACCGGATCATGCCGCCAAAAGGCGAAGCGTATTTTGCCGTAGAAGGTGCGAGGGGAAAAATAGGAATCTATATTGTCAGTGATGGAACTGCAAAACCTTATCGCTTAAAATTGCGGGCACCGGGTTTTTCAAATCTGCATGTATTTGCAGAGCTTGCTCAGGGAACACTTTTATCGGATGCGGTTTCGATACTTGGAAGTCTGGATCTGGTTATTCCGGAGATTGACCGATGATAAATTTAATGAATAATTTTATATCTATTCCTTTAATCCATATCATTCTTGCTTTGGTTGTGATTCTGGCATTTATCGGAGTAAACGGTGTCGTGCTGGTATACATGGAAAGAAAGGTAGCAGGGTTTATTCAAAGGCGTCCCGGCCCATATGAAGTCGGACCTCAAGGCCTTCTTCAGCCTGTCGCAGATGCTTTAAAGCTTTTGAGCAAACAGCTTACCTCACCCATGGGAGCGGATAAGATTCTTTTCTGGGGCGCCCCTATAATTTCTTTTGCCCCTGTTATCGTGTGTTTTTTGCCTATCCCTTTCGGGCCAAGTGCCAATGGGATCGGTATGGAATTAAACCTGGGCTTGTTATTGATTCTTGCATTTTCAGGAATTAATGTATTTGCTTTATGTATGACCGGTTGGGGATCTAATAACAAATATTCACTTCTGGGTGCTGCAAGGGCTGTTTCACAATCTGTTGCCTATGAGATCCCATTGCTCCTGGCTGTTTTAAGCATTGCATTTCAGACCGGCTCTCTGAATCTTTCAGAAATTGTCCAATCACAGCAAGGAATTATTCACTGGAATATTTTTTTACAGCCACTGGCTTTCATCATCTATTTTATTTCTGCTACGGCTGAGACGAATCGGGCACCCTTTGACCTGCCTGAAGCTGAAAGCGAATTAACGGCAGGATTTCATACGGAATATTCGGGCATGACATTCGGGCTGTTTTTCTTGGCTGAATATGCCTATATGATTGTTGTTTGTTCGGTCGCATCCGCTTTGTTTTTGGGTGGATGGGACGGGCCTTTTTTCGACGGTTTCTGGTGGTTTTTATTTAAAGTATATGCCCTTTTGTTGATTTTGATGTGGTTTCGGTGGACATATCCGAGAGTCCGTTTTGACCAGCTTTTAAATATTTGCTGGAAATGGCTTATCCCACTTTCTGTCCTTAATCTGATCTTGACTGCTTTTTTTATAAAACTGGTACACTAACATGTTAAAAGATCTTAGCAAAACATTAATCGGCCTCTGGAGTCTGATTATAGGGTTGAAAATAACAGGAAAGGAATTTTTCAAACCCTGGCTTACGGTTCACTATCCCCGCCAGGAAGTGAAAAATCTGAATACTTATCGAGGGCATATTGAACTTACAGGGCAAGCGGGCAATCCTACCGTGCCCAAATGTGTCATGTGCGGGAAATGTGCTGAAATCTGTCCTTCCGGATGCATTCATATCGAATTTCACATTGCAGGCGAAGAAGTCAGTAGCCAAACCGATAAGATTATGATCGGTGTGGGTGTTGAAATCCCGTTTTCCGGTAAGAAATTTGTGCCTACCGCTGTCATTGAAAGAGAATTGGACATATTCAATTTGAATTATAATCTTTGCAGCCTTTGCGGGCTTTGCGTTCAAAATTGTCCTGTAGATTCAATTAAATTCTCAAAAGATGTTTATCTGGCCGGAAGATCAAGACAGGATTTTGAATACGATTTGCTGGAAAGGCTTAAACAGCAGGGATAAGGTATGGAAAATATAACAGAATATCTAAATAGTTTTGTTGAATATCTAAAATATCCGGTATTTGGTATTTATATGATGCTCATAGTTGTCGGCGGACTTACGGCAGTTCTTTCTGAAAATCTTATCAGGGCATTGGTTGGATTGATTCTGACCCTTTTTGGAGTTGCCGGGCTGTATTTCTTAATGCAGGCGCCATTTATTGCTCTGATGCAGATTCTCATTTATGTCGGAGCCGTGACGGTATTGATTTTCTTTGCAATTATGCTGACAAGAGTTCCCGATGGTGAAGCAGGGATGGAAGGTGGCGGGAAAAGAATAAGCAAACAATTTATTTTGGCCTTGATTACAGGGCTTGCCCCGGTATTTATGATAGGAAATATTATTTTTCAAAAAATGCCGGATGCTTTACCGTTAAAACCGGAAACCTCAATAACGGTTCTTGGCGGACTCCTAGTTGGCCCCTATTCACTGGCTTTTGAACTTATTTCCGTTGTGCTTTTTGCAGCAATGGCCGGATCAGTGTTGCTGGGTTTTGAGAGGAGAGATAAAAAATGAATTATCTTGTTTTATATCATCTTATCGCTTTGTTGTTGCTAGGATTCGGGTTGTTCGGCCTGACAAACAGAAAAACGCTTGTCGGGATGCTGATTTCAGTTGAATTAATGCTCAATGGTGCAGGATTGGCCTTGGTTGCAAGCGCCAGGCTCACACCGGCGGTTGATGCGGTGGGCCAGATCGGAACGCTTTTAATAATGGGGCTTGCAGCAGCCGAAGCAACTCTGGTTTTGGCAATTGTTCTTGTTGTTTCCAAACGATATGGTTCGATCGAAACCATTGATATTTCAAAGCTAAAGGGTTAAAAGCGATGATCATCCAAAAATACACTCTTATCTTGCCGCTTCTTTTTACTGGCTTATGTCCGCTTTTTATCTGGCTTTTCAGAAAAAATATCAATGCCCGAGAGGGTGCATCATTTGTTGCCGGAATATTAACCTTTTTGAGCGTTTTGTCCTTTGTGCGGCCTGTTTTAGACGGAAAGATTTTGATACTTCCATTGTTAACTCTTTTACCAGGAATGGAAATCAAATTTTGTGTTGACGGGTTGACATTAATATTTGCAATTGTAGCATCCTTTTTATGGATTTTTGCAACATCCTACAACATCGGCTATATGCGTTCGCTTAACGAACATGCTCAAACACGATATTATTTTTGCTTTGCCATTGCAATTTTCGGAGCCGTCGGTGTGGCCATGAGTGCCAATATTTTTACTTTGTATTTGTTTTACGAGATCATCACAATTTTTACCTATCCTCTTGTGGCCCATCATCAGGATGAAATGGGGTACAGCGGAGCACGCAAATACATCGTCTATCTCATGGGAACATCCAAATTATTCCTGCTTCCGGCAATGATCATGACCTATATTCTTTGCGGGACTTTGGATATGCATTTAGGAGATATAGCCAAAGGCATGTTCCCGCCAACAGCCAACCCAATTGCGGTAACCATTACTTATGCCTTGTTTGTGGCCGGTCTTGCAAAAGCAGCCATTATGCCGCTTCACAACTGGCTGCCTTCGGCCATGGTTGCTCCGACACCGGTCTCTGCATTGCTTCATGCGGTAGCGGTTGTAAAAGCAGGCGTTTTTTCCATCAGCAGGATTCTGCTTTCGGTTTTCGGTGTTGATACCATGTCGGCTTTGGGCTTAGGTTATCCCACAGCATGTTTTGCCGCCTTTACAATTGTATGTGCATCAGCCATTGCGTTAACAAAGGATGATTTAAAGGCAAGGCTTGCCTATTCAACCGTGAGCCAACTTTCTTATGTGGTCTTGGGGGTCTCGCTATTGACACCGCTTTCAATCAGCGGCGGGCTGGTGCATATTGCCCATCATGCCTTCAGTAAAATCACCCTGTTTTTTGCAGCAGGCGCCATCTACGTGGCAACCCATCAGAAAAAAATCAGTTTGCTATCTGGAATGGGGAGACGGATGCCTTGGACATTCGGTGCTTTCGGTGTTGCATCGCTTTCCATGATCGGTGTTCCGCCGGTATGCGGCTTTGTCAGCAAATGGTATATGATAAACGGGGCTGTCAGCACAGGGCAAATTATTTTTGTCTGTACTTTTCTTGCTAGTACCATTTTAAATGCGGCATATTTTATGCCGATTTTATATAAAGCCTTTTTTGAAGCCCCGGCTCCGGGAATTGATATCGAACAATACTCGGAAGCACCCCTGACCATGGTTATTCCATTGTGTTTTACCGCTGCCGCATCGGTCTTTTTAGGTTTATATCCCCAGACTTTTTTCCAGTTCATCAATGCGTTTAAAGGATATTAATAAATGCTAAACATTACTGAATCATTTTTAAAAAAAGCTTTTTTTCTTATCCTCGTGGTTTTGGTTGTGTTAAATTTCTTTGAAACGCCCCATGTCCCTCATTTCGGCTTGGATAAATACCCTGGCTTCTGGGCCATATTCGGCTGCGGTGTGGCCATCATTCTGGCAAAAGTGGCCAAGGGAGCGGCTCATACATTTTTAGGCAAAGACGAAGATAGTTATATGGAAAATGTGAAAGCAATACCGATTGCCGATGATTCACATCATCAAGAACATCATTGATTTAAGGATTTAACTGTGAACGAGTTTATTCATCCCTCTGTATTTTTTGTCATATGTGCTGTGATTGTCTGGTTTTTGCCCGGAAAAATAGCCCGGTTTATCCCACCCCTGGCTGCGGTTCTGGGAATAATCAGTGTTTTTTCCATGAAAGAAGGCACTTATGCCGATGTTAAATACCTGACCTTCATACTTCACATGGGAAGGGTGGATTCCTTATCAATGGTATTTGCCAATGTATTTGCCATTCAGGCCCTGATCGGATTCATCTATGCCCTGCATGTGGAAGACCGATGGCAGCACATGGCAGCGTTGATGTATATTTCCGGTGCTTTCGGATGCGTATTTGCGGGTGATTATGCCACCTTATTTATTTTCTGGGAACTGATGAGCATTTCTTCCACTTTCCTTGTATGGCTCAGACGCAATCCCGTATCCTCCAGAGCCGGTTACCGGTATTTTCTTTTTCATACCATTGGCGGGCTTTTTTTGCTGGCAGGGCTTCTTCTCCGCTATAAGGCCGTGGGTAATTTTACCTTTGAGGCCATCGCACCCTCTTCGCTTCAGTTTTTTGATTATTTGATCCTGATCGGGTTCTGTGTGAATGCAGCGGTTCTTCCGCTTCATGCCTGGCTTCCCGATGCTTACCCGGAAGCCACCATCACCGGTGCCGTATTTATGAGCGCATTTACAACCAAAACAGCGGTTTATGTTCTGGCCAGAGGCTTTTCCGGGGTTGAGATTCTTGGAATTCTCGGCACTCTAATGACCCTCTATGGCGTTTTTTATGCTACCATTGAAAACAATTCCAGAAGGATTCTGGCCTATCATATTGTTTCCCAGGTCGGGTACATGGTTGCCGGTATTGGTGTGGGAACTGCCATGACCATCAATGGGTCATGCGCTCATGCCTATGCTCATATCCTCTATAAGGGTCAGCTTTTCATGGGTGCGGGTGCACTTCTTTATGCAGCCGGAACCGCTCATCTTTCAGAACTCGGCGGGCTTTTCCGACGGCTTCCCTGGGTCTTTTTCCTGTATATGCTCGGTGCCGTCAGCATCTCCGGTTTCCCGCTTTTCTCCGGATTCATCAGTAAAACCATTACCATTGCCGGAGTTGCGGAATCACACCATACCTGGCTTGCTTTAGGCTTGGAGATCGCCGCAGTCGGTACGTTCTTATCCGTGGGTATTAAGCTTCCGTATTTTGCGTTTTTTGCAAAACCGGATGTGGGTATTCCGCTTAAAAAGATTCCCTGGAATATGTATTTGGCCATGAGTATTGCCGGATTCCTTTGTTTTCTCATCGGTATCTGGCCGGATCTCTTATACAGACTTCTTCCCCATGAACTGGAGTATGTGCCTTATACAAAATGGCATGTGCTTCAGTCCATGCTGATACTGTGTTTCACCGGACTTGGATTCTATATCATGCGTAAAAAACTGACGCCGGAAGCCAAACGGAATGCAGACTTTGACTATCTGTACAGAGTTATCGGGAAATTAGTGGTAGCCATTGCAAGAAAACCCATTGAAGTGATTGATAATTTTTGGAGCGAATTTTACGCAAAGGTCGGATTGAAAGGAATGCTCAATATCGCCGGGATAATGGCGTGGTTTGATAAAGCTGCCATTGATGGCGTTGTTGATGGAACAGCATTAGGAGTAAGGCGAATCGGAAATTCGGCTTCAAACGTTCAAACCGGAAATCTTCAAAATTATCTGGCCTTGGCAATGATAATTGGAGTCCTGGTTTTTGCTGCGGTTTGGTTTGTTTAAAGGTAATTAATTAAATGGAGATATAATGATTCAGCCTCCTTTCCCTGTATTAACGGTTCTAATCTTTTTTCCGGTTATTGCAAGTCTTGCACTGCCTTTTATTAAAGAGGAAAAAACGGTACGGATATTCACACTTATCATTGGTCTTATTGAACTGTTTTTAGCATTTCCTTTGATGGGGTTTGATTTAAGTTTTGGCGGGTTTCAATTTCTTGAAAAAAAGGACTGGGTACCGGCATGGGGACTTTTTTATTCTCTGGGAATTGACGGGATCAGTTTTTTGATGATTTTGCTGACACTTCTGCTGTTGCCCTTGTGTGTTCTTTGCTCATGGACCTACATCAACAAAAGGATTAAAGAATTTCATTTTTGTTTACTTTTGATGACATCGGCCTGCGTCGGTATATTTGCCGCTCTTGATTTTGTTCTTTTTTATATCTTCTGGGAAGCCATGCTGGTTCCCATGTTTCTCTTGATTGCAGTTTGGGGCGGTCCGGAAAGAAAATATGCATCCTTAAAATTCTTTTTATATACTCTTGCGGGAAGTACACTTCTTTTGGTAGCTATTATTGCATTTTATAAACAAGGGCAGACGTTTTCCATTCCTGATCTGGCAAAAAATACGTATTCATTTCGATTCCAATACTGGACTTTTCTTGCCATGGCCCTGGCGTTTGCCATTAAAGTTCCCATGTTCCCTTTTCATACCTGGCTTCCGGCTGCCCATGTTGAAGCACCCACCGCAGGAAGCGTGATGCTGGCATCCGTGCTTTTAAAAATGGGGGCTTATGGGTTTTTAAGATTTTGTTTGCCCTTAACGCCTCTTGCAAGTGTTCATTTTGCGCCGGTGATGATAGGCCTTTCTGTTCTCTCAATTCTTTACGGCGGTTTTGTAGCCTTGGGCCAGAAAGATATGAAGAAATTGATTGCCTATTCTTCTGTCGCCCACATGGGGTTTGTGACGCTGGGAATATTTATCTTTACTCTCAGAGGTTTTGAGGGGGCATTAATGGTGATGCTCAATCATGGAATCACCACCGGAGGTTTGTTTATGCTGGTTGGCTGTATTTATGAACGCAGCCACAGCAGACAGATTTCGGATAATATGGGATTGGGAAAATATCTTCCCGGATATATGTTTTTTTTCGGTGTATTTGCCCTTTCCTCTTTGGGTTTTCCGGGAACAAACAGTTTTATCGGGGAAGCATTGGTATTGATCGGGGTTTTTGCAGATAAACCGGTGATCGGGGCATTGATCATTCCCGGAGTTATGCTAGGCGCGGCATATATGCTCAGATTGACCCAGAAATTAGCGTGGGGAGAGCCTGCAAAAGCTCAGAACTGGAAAGATTTGAATTTAAGAGAATGGGTATATTTTGTACCCCTGGCCATACTTGTTTTTTATATTGGCTTGTCGCCGGGCTTGACACTTAAATCTATTGACCCGACTTTGCAGGATCTTTTAAAAGAATTTTCAAAGAAAACCGAAATTGTCTATCAACAGGTTGAAAAGGAAAATTATTCTATGTCTTTTGCAAATAAAAATATAGGAGAAACGCGGTGAATTTCAAAGCAGCATTGTTTCTTCCGGAGTTGTTACAAATTGCAATTGTATTGATTTTGTTTATAGAAACGCTGGGAAAAACCGAAGATTCAATTGAAAAAATTACCTCTAAACTGACCTGGCTTCCATGGGTGAGCGGAGTTGGGATTGTTGTGGCAATATTCAGCCTTAACGTCCAAGGCAGCATGTTTTTTGATGCATATCAGATCGATCCGCTTTCTCAGTTTTTTAAGCTTGCCATCGCAATCGGTTTTTTTATTACCGTTTTAAATGCAATAAATCAGCCCCTGCTTGAAGCTGAAAAACGCTTTGATTATTTTTTATTTCTTGCTTTAAGCGCCTGCGGGCTCATGTTTCTTTCGAGCGCCGTCGAACTTATTACCATCTATGTGGCTTTGGAAATTTCATCTTACAGCCTTTATGCCCTTATTCCCATCAGAGGGAAAGATGGAAAGGCAGCCGAAGCTGGAATCAAATATATTTTATTCGGGGCAGCGGCAACTGCCGTTTCACTTTATGGAATGTCCTATATTCTGGCATATCAGCATTCCACATATTTATCCGTACTGGCAACAAAATCATGGGTAATGAGCGAATCCGCCATAGGGGTGATGGGCTTGACACTTTTTATGGTTGGGTTCTTTTATAAACTCGCCTTATTTCCCTTTCATTTCTGGTGTCCTGATGTATATGACGGCACCAGCAATGAGACTGCGGCGTATGCGGCAACTTTACCGAAACTCGGGGCTGTTGTCATCCTGATCCGGTTGACGGCTTTGTTGCAGCCAGGTCTTGAGATCACAACCGTCATGGCAATATTAGGAGCAATGTCCATGACGTTCGGCAATCTGGCAGCCTTAAGACAAAACGATATCAAACGTATGCTTGGATATTCCAGTGTCGCCCATGCCGGATACATCATGGTGGGATTATCTGCCGTGTCACAAGAAGGGCTTTCCGCCGCCGCATTTTACAGCTTTATTTATATTTTAATGAATTTAACCTGCTTTTGGGTGATTTGCAGGCTCTCGACAGACGGACGTAATATTTTGCTGGATGACTTAAACGGACTAAGCAAACGAGCCCCTTATCTGGCTTTTATTCTGGCTGTTTCCGCATTTGCCCTTGTAGGGCTTCCACCGACGGCCGGGTTTATGGGAAAGCTTTTTCTTTTGACAGCCGCATGGAACAGAGGCTATAACTGGTTAGTTATCATTGCGGCACTGAACACCGCAGTTTCAATTTATTATTATTTAAACCTTGTCAGACATGCATATACATCGGATACTGAATCAAATTTTGAACTTCCTAAACCTGAAACCGCTTTATGGGGCGGTGTATTTGCAGTCATTTTATTGATTCTTGGAGCGGTCCCGGGTTTTGTTTATAAATTGGCGGAAGCTGCAGGAAAATATTTGTTACCTTGAACCTTTAATAACTGATAATAAAAGAAATTATGAGTAATTATATATTTAGATTAGACACCAGAAGATGCATCAACTGCAAAGCCTGTGAAGTCCATTGCAAATCATCTAAATTTTTGCCACCCGGCGCAAAACTCGGGGTTCTTATTACTGTGAGACCGACACAAGTTGCCAAAGGCAGGAGAATCATCTCTGCTTTTGCTCCTTGCTTTCACTGTGCAAAGCCTTGGTGTGTTTCGGTGTGTCCGACCGGCGCAATGGTGCGAAGAGAAAAAGATGGAATCGTTCATATTAAAAAAGAACTCTGCGTGGGTTGTAAATCCTGCATTGTCGTTTGCCCGTGGCATTTTCCGCAAGTGGATGAAACCAGCGGCAAGATAGTGAAATGCGATTATTGCATGGATAGGGTTGATGCGGGGTTAAAACCTGCCTGTGTAACAGCCTGTAGCGTTCATGCCTTAAGTTTTGGAAAACCCAATGAAGATGCTGCAAAAGTGCGCGATGCATTTGGAAAATCAACCATGGTGAATAAAGATTGGGGCAGCAAGCCTAATGATTGAAAGTCTGAAATATCCGGGGGAAAGCCATGATTAAAAAAATTGTTTATAATATATGCGGAATGTGTCCGGCGCAATGTCCCGTCCAGGTAGAAGTTGAAAACGACGAATCCAGATTTGTTATGGGGAATTTCTACGCTGCCGGCATTAACGGTGCGTTATGTCCGCGTGGTGCAGCCGCCATCTCCATGATCAGGGATGATGAGCGACCTCAGTTTCCAATGATAAGAAAAGGCAACCGGGGTGAAGGGAAATGGGTAAAAGCGAGTTGGAAAGAGGCATTGGATTTTTTCGCCGAAAGAATAGAGTCCGTTCGCTCGAAATATGGTGCCAGGAGCATTCTCTGGTCTGACGGGGACAGAAATCTAAATGAATTGAATAAGGCTTTTGTGTCCGGGCTTGGTTCCCCGAATTACTGCAACGAAAATTCGGCAGGGTTTTCAAATGTCAGCAATGCAGCTTTTTCACTTTTCGGATTTGGCAGCGACAATTTCGCTTATGATTTTTTAAATGCAAAACATGTGGTTCTCCAAACCAGAAACATGCTGGGGTCTTTAGAAGTAAAGGATGTAAACGACCTTCTGGACGGGCAGGAAGAGGGCGGGCATTTAACGGTTATCGACATCCGATCCAATATCTCTGCCGGAAAAGCAGATAAATTTCTGATGATAAAACCCGGTACGGATTATGCCTTAAATTTGGCGGTCATTCATGTCATCCTTGAAGAAAAATTATATGATGCTTCCAAAGCAGCTGTTTTCATAAATGATCTTGAAAAATTACAGGATTTTGTCCGACCCTATACACCGGTTTTTGCAGAAGCTGAAACCGGAATTATGGCCGATGACATTGTCGCCCTTGCAAAAACACTCGCAAAAGCCGCACCTGCGGTTATTTGGTATCCCGGGCAGATGGCGGCAAAATATAAGGATTCCTTTTATGTCTGCCGAACGGCATTTATCATCAATGCACTTTTAGGCTCCATCGGCGCAAAAGGCGGACTCGCCATTGCCGCAACACCGGAAGATGCAGGCGGCCATGGCCTGAAAAAGCTTACAGATCTTGTTATGCCTGTTAAGGAAAACCGGGCGGATGGTTTAGGATGGCTGTATCCGCACTTTAAAGATGAAGGCGGTATTTTACATTTGGCTTTTAAAGCCATTCAAACCCAAAATCCTTACCCCGTAAAAGCCTATATTGCCTGTGGCAGTGATCCGCTTTCTTCTTATCCCGACCCTGAAGCCATTAAAAAAACATTTGAAAATCTGGATTTTCTCGTCAGTATCCCGTATTGCTGGTCTGATATTGCCTGGCATTCTGATTTGATTCTTCCGCTTTCCCCATACCTGGAAAGTGATGATATTCTTAAACAGAAAAACGGATTGCACCCATCTTTTTTTATATCGCGGAAATGTTCCAAATCGAAATTCGATACTCTTCCAAACTGGAAAATTATAACTGAAATGGCAAGACGTCTCGGCATTATTCCATTAATGTTTGATTCCATTGAGAAAATATGGGCGTACCAATTGCAGGACACTGGGGTAAAAATAGAGGAATTTGATAAAACCGGGTTTGTGGGGTTATCAAAAAAATTGATATATCTAAAAAAAGAGAATATTAAATTTAATACCCCTTCCGGGAAAATTGAGATCATAAACAATGACATGGAAAAACAGAAGATAGCATCTTTACCGAGTTATTCTCCAAAGGGAAAACAGCCTGAAGGGCAATTCAGAATAACAATTGGAAGATGCTCTGTTCACACGCCTATGTATACCCGCAACAATGATCTTCTCCATGAGCAGATGCCTGAAAACCGGCTATGGTTAAATACAAATGTCGCTGCAAAATTAAATATTGCGGATGGGGAAATAGTCTTAATTGGAAACAAAAACATATCCGGAAAAATTAAGGTTTTTCTGACTGAATTCATACATCCGGAAGCGGTATTTATGGTTCATGGATTTGGCTCCGGGATTCCACCTGAATCACGGACAAAAGAAATCGGGGTTGCAGATAATATTCTTATGCCGGGTGGTTTGGATATCTGGGATGCCGCAGGTGGCGGTTTGGCGCTTCAGGAACATTTTGTTACGGTTTCAAAAATCACGTAATTTGCTGTAACTAATAAAAAGATAAGGAGAACAGCAATGATTGACATAGAATTTTTAAAAAATACCGACCTGTTTGCCGGAATAGATGACGAAAAATTATCTGTTTTTAAAAAAATGGCACGCATCGAGGAATTTAAATACGGCGATATGGTTTACCGCAGTGAAGGACACGCAGATCAAATCTTTTTGGTTGAGCATGGAAGAGCTGCTTTAAGATTTGATCTTCCCGGGCGCCAGAATTCCGAAGATTCTACCATATCGGTTATTATCAAGGGACGGACATTTGGGTGGGGAAGTTTTGTGCCGCCCTATACCTATCGTCTTTCATGTTACTGTGCATCCCCTGAATTAAGGCTCATTACCTGGAATAAAAATGAGCTGGAAAAACTTTTTAAAAAAGAACCCGGAATCGGTTACCGGTTCAAGACCAACATGGTTGCAATAGTCGGCATCCGCCTTCACAATCTGAAACTGTCAATGAGCAGAGCTAAAGATTATATTCAACAGGAGATGAGCAAAATTACAGTTCACATGTCTTCATGTGGTATCGCAGCGGGAGCTGCCGAAGTAATGACTACGCTTATGGAAGAGCTGCAAAACATTTCCCGCTATGATATTCAGGTTGTTCAAGGGGGTTGCCTTGGTAAATGTGCAACCGAACCGAATGTTACCGTTGAAATTGCAGATAAAGAAAGAGTTGTTTATCAAAAAATGACCCCTGAAAAAATGAGAACCGTTCTCAAACGGCATGTGTTGGAAGGACAAGTACAAAAAGGCTATTTGCTTGCTTGATTAAAATGCTACAGGGAGAAGACGCATGAACTATACAAATTTATTAAAAAAAATCGAAGCGTTTCATAATTTAACAAATGAACAGCTAAAGCAATTTCAAACATGCTGTGAAGAGGTGATTTTTAAAAAAGGGGACCGGTTGTTTGCTGAAGGCGAACCTTCCCATCATGTCTGGATCCTGGCCGAAGGAAAAGTTGACCTCAGATTTGAATCTGATGAAAACACAAGAGTATATGAGCCTGAAGAGATTCATTTTGTTTCAGAAGTCAATCTGTTCGGGTGGAGTTGTTTTGTTCCGCCTTATCAATATTACCTTACCGGATATTGTGATTCTGAATCATGTCGTATTTTAAGAATAAAAAAAGAAGATTTGGTTTCGCTTTTTGAAAAAGATGAGCAAATGGGGCATGTTGTCATGTCTTATGTTCTCAAGGTTGTCGGGACCCATTTCCAGCAATTGAGAGATAAGCTTGCCCTTCGTCAGATCCAATTTATCAAACCGGTGGAAGAGATTAAAAAACCAGCTGAAAATAAAAAATCAACAAAGACGAATGCAAAAAATAAGAAAAGCCAAGAAATGGAAGGCATTGCTAAAAATCTATTAAAACTCGGTAAACTGACAAAAGAAGAGATTGCTTCAGTTACTGGCTTGGATCTGAAAAAAATTAACAGCCTGAAAGCCAAATAATTCTTCATACATTTTAACAAAAAATTCTGAATAAATTAAAAGGGTTTGGCCGAAATCGGCCAGACCCTTGATTTTTTTGGTACCGAAGGCGAGACTTGAACTCGCAAGGGCGCAAGGCCCGGAGGATTTTGAGTCCTCTGCGTCTACCAATTCCACCACTCCGGCATGAGCATCTTTATTAAGGGAAAACAGCAGATTTGTCAATGAAATTATAGTACTCGGTGATATCAAAACGCAAGTGCATTTTGGATCTGTTCTCGCGAGACCTCTCCTTGCCTGATAATCTGAATCGGGTTTACCGTCACATCCACAATGGTTGATCCGGTTCCGCCTTTTAACATGCCGGAATCAAGGACCAGATCGGATTCTTTGAGGATGGAGGGGGCAAGGAGGCTCACCCGGCCACACCCTGGACAACCGGAGAGGTTGGCACTGGTGCCGGTGATGGGAAACCCCAAATAATCCACAAGGGCCTTTGCGACCGGATGGGATGGAACTCGAATCCCAAGTTTGCCTGAACCGGCGGTCAGAAGGTTCGGGATCTCATCTTTGGCTTCAAAGACAAGTGTAAGGCCTCCGGGCCAAAAGGCTTTCATGAGCTTTTGAGCAGATTCCGGGATGGATGTGACAAGTTCGGCAAGAAAGCTTTTATCCGGTATCAGAACCAATATGGGGTTATCCAAGGGGCGTTGTTTGATCCGGAAGACTTTTTCAATTGCCTTTTCATCCAGGGCGCGTGCTCCGATTCCATAAAGACATCGGGTCGGGAAAATGACAGTCCCGGTATTCCGGATGATCTCCCCGGCCCTGGCTATGCTTGCAGGATCCGGCCTGACAGGGTCAAGCCGGATGATTTTGCCTGAATCATGCAAAGGATCTTGCCTTTTTATCAACCTTGTCTGCCATATCCTTTTTAAAATCAGCCAGCTTTTCGGCGATGACAGGGTCAAAAACCCCTATGATCTGGGCTGCAAAAATGCCGGCATTATAAGCTCCTGATTTGCCTATGGCCATAGAGGCAACGGGAATACCCGGCGGCATCTGAACGGTTGCAAGAAGTGCATCAAGGCCCTGGAGGGCTGATGAGTCAATGGGAACACCCAGGACGGGAAGAGTGGTGTGGGCGGCAATGACACCGGCCAGATGGGCGGCGTGCCCGGCCCCGCAGATGATGACCTTAACCCCTTTTTCTCTTGCCTGAACAGCCAGTTTTGCGGCCCGTTCAGGAGTTCTGTGGGCGGAGGCCACAGTGACATAATAGGGGATATCAAATTTTTTTAAAATAGATAAGGCCTGCTCCATAACGGAAAAATCTGAATCACTTCCCATGATAACCCCGACCTTGGGTGGTATGGAGAGCCTTGTCAGGGCTTTTGCACCAATGTCTTTTCTATAGAAATGATCTTTGAACGAAATTTTTGAACAGGCTTCGTAGGCCTTGTCAATGGCATCTTTAACTGTGTTGCCAAGAGATGTGATTCCCAGAACCCTGCCGCCGGAATTAACCACTCTGCCATCTTTCAGGGTGGTTCCGGCATGAAAGACAACGGTATCTGAAATCTTGCCGGCTTCTTCAAGACCTAAAATTTCATTGTCTTTTTCATAGGCACCCGGATATCCACCCGAAGAGATAACCACACAAATGGCAGCCCTGGGATCAATTTTTGCTGAGTGCTGGTGCAGGGTGCCGTCACTGCAGGCTTCCATCAAGGGAACCAGATCATTTTCAAGTCTCATGAGAATGGGCTGGGTTTCAGGGTCTCCGAGCCGGGTATTAAACTCAAGTACTTTTATTTCATCTTTGTCCACCATGAGTCCTGCATAAAGAACCCCTTTAAACGGTGTGCCTTCTTTGGCCATGCCCTGAATTGCCGGGATCATAACCGTTTTCATGGCTTTTTCCCTGAGCATGTGATCCAGGACCGGGGCAGGGGAATAAGCGCCCATACCACCGGTGTTGGGGCCTTCGTCATTATCGAAAACCCTTTTGTGATCCTGGGATTCGGGCAGCATCAAAACAGTTTTGCCGTCGGTCAATGCAATAAAGGAGGCTTCTTCTCCTTTTAGGCATTCTTCCACAATGAGAATCTCTCCAGCCTCCCCAAACAGTTTTTGATTCAGCATGGCGTCGATGGCATCATCGGCTTCCTTAAGAGTGGAACAGATGATAACTCCTTTTCCTGCGGCAAGACCATCGGCTTTTACCACGCAGGGAGCACCTAACGCTTTGGCGTAAATTTTGGCCTTACCTGCATCGGTGAAAGCTTTTCCTTTGGCACAAGGGATATTGTATTTTTGCATATGCTGTTTTGAAAACAGCTTGCTGCCTTCCAGTCGGGCCGCAGCCTTGCTTGGGCCGAATATCTTAAGACCCATTTTTTCAAACACATCCACAATCCCTTTTACCAGGGGGCCTTCAGGACCGACCACGGTGAGATCAATGTCTTTTTCCTTTGCAAAGGCCGCAAGGGTTTCAATATCTTCGGCATCTATGGGAACCGATTCTGCCAGCATTTTTGTTCCGGCATTGCCGGGTGCACAATAGATTTTTTCCACCAGCGGGCTTTTGGATATTTTCCAAACCAGGGTGTGTTCACGGCCGCCGCTGCCGATCACCAATATTTTCATTTTGATCTCCTTAATTTTGTTTTTTCATGTTCAGCCATGGCAAGGTCAATAAGCCTGTCTAAAAGTTTTGTAAAAGAAAGTCCGGCCACCTGTGCAGACTGGGGGTAAAGACTGGTGGCCGTCATCCCCGGGATGGTATTGGTTTCAAGGACAAAGATGTCTTGGTCGGACAAAATCATGTCCGTCCGGGAATATCCTTTCAGATAAAGGGCCTGATGCGCTCTGACGGCAAGATCCTGGGCTTTTTTTGTGATGGCCTCATCAATCCGGGCCGGGCAAATTTCACGGGTGGCACCCGCCGTGTATTTAGCTGTGTAATCAAAGAATTCAAATCCTTCACCCGGAATGATCTCAATCACGGGCAAGGCCTCAGGGTTGTCGTTCCCCAAAACGCCGCAGGTGAGTTCTATTCCTTTGATATAAGTTTCCATGATAATGGTATCATCATGGGTAAAACCAAGGGCAATGGCTGCATCAAGATTTTTTTCATCCTTGACTATGCTCATGCCTACGCTTGATCCGGCACAGGACGGCTTCACCACCAGGGGAAGGCCGAGCGTACCCGTGACCATGGATTTGTCAATGGTATCGGTCATGGAAAATGAAAGATAGGCAGGGCTTGGAATTTGTGCAGCTTCAAAAAGCTTTTTGGAAACCCGTTTGTTCATGGCAATGGCGCTGCCAAGAACACCTGCGCCCTGATACGGGATATCCAGAAGGTCCAAAAGTCCCTGAACGGTTCCGTCTTCTCCAAAGGGGCCGTGTAGGATAATCAGGGCTGCATCAAGGCTGTCGGCATCCATGACAAGTTTTTTCAGATCGGTTTTAGGGTCATATAAAGCAATGTCATATCTATTCTTGTCCAAGGCGTCAAATACCTGTTTGCCGCTGCTAAGGGAAACCTCTCTTTCGGAAGAGATGCCGCCTGACAAAAGCGCCAGTCTGATTTTTTTCATAATAAACTTCCTAACCTTGAAGGATTTTTTGTTTTGCTTTTTCAAACTCTTCTTTTGTGATCAGGTCTTTTTCAAAAAGCGAGGTGAGTTTTAGTATTTTTTGCTCGGTCATATCGGTCATGTCGTGAGCAGTACCAACGAGACGATTGCTGTCAGGGGATATGGCAGGGTTTTGGCCCAGACGAGGCTGTCCGTTTTCCTTGGGTGATATTTTAAAAGAAGCAAGCCCGCCGATGAATTTGACTTCAATGGTCCGGTCTTCAAGCCCGGGTGTGGATAAAAAACTGCCGATATCAGAAGAATTCCGGGTTAACCGCCGGTAGAAAACAAAGACTGCAACAAGGGCCAATAGGCCTATACAGCCCATGATCCAGGGAAGATAGTGATAAACACCTTTAAAAAGCACCACAGCCACT
>CAZWMY010000009.1:0-68515 GCA_964635025.1 uncultured Desulfobacula sp.
TGTTTCAAAAGGACAGGAATAGGTTGACCGAACTGCCCGGCACCCGGATTGATACGCCCAATTCCCATGGCACGGGCTGTTCCTTGTCTTCAGCAGTCTGTGCGGGTCTTGCCAAGGGGCTGGGTCTTGAAGCTGCGGTCCGGAACGCCAAAAAATTTATCACAGGAGCCCTGACTGCCGGCGCAGACTATACCACAGGCAAAGGCCACGGACCGGTTCATCATTTTTATGATCTATGGTGTGATCCGGCTTGATCTCCGGTTGTTAGGTTTTACAGCAGCGGTATGGTAAAACTTTGGCGGCCCACCACAGCGCCGAGTCCGCTGAGCTGCTCTTTTACCTCGATTGTCAGGAGCGTGTATCCCTTGTTCCAGCCCTTTGGCTGACTGATCTTTGCCTCTGCCGTGGAGCCTGCTGTCATCATGGGAACGGATGCATCACCGGCCGGGACAGTCACGGATCTGTCACTGACACCCTTGAATACCTGGACAACAAAAGGTCCATAAGAGACCTTCGAATCATTGCGGATCTCAATGGTATAACCCTGGGCCTGGATATCCGCTTTCAGGATGGAAACAGAGGCCTTGCCCAGGGGAACGGCCTGAACGTTTCCCTTGGTTTCAGGAACACTGCCTGAGCTTGGCCGGTGGCTATCGAGGATACTTTTTTTCGGTTTTGAAAGCACACTGTCCGCTGCCTGGACCGCAGACACTGTGAACAAAATCATCATCCCTATCCAAACCCAAACTCTTCCGGTCATGGAACCCTCCTTTTATTAATGCGATGGCGATAATGAATACTATATCATCCCGGACCATTTTTAAAGGCTTTTCATTTTATCCTTTTTTCTGCAATTTTTTTCACAGCCTTTTCCAGGGCCGGATTGAACTCAGCAGGCCGGTTCATCATGAGAAAATGATCCGCGCCTTTGATCGTGATGGTCTCATAGGACAGCATGTGGCGGCGGTTGGCTTCCGGGTCTCCGGGCCAGAGATCGGCATTGACGCAGATAACCGGCAGACGGACGGCATCAAACAGCCGCGCGGCATCGCCTGAAATATACAGGGCCATCATCTCGTTCATGGCGCTCAGGGCTGTGTCCGGCCGGGCCGCAGACATATCCGCCACAATCCACTCCGACAGCCGGGGGTCTTTTGACGGCAGCAACATGCTCTTAACAAAAGCCTGGCACCCGGTCTTAAAATCCTCTTTCAGCGGGGCGGTCATCTTTTCCAGCTCATCCCGGGTCATGGGATATTCAATGTTCTGAAGCGTGTCCACCCCGATGAGCCCCAGGACCCGGTCCGGCATGAGCCGGGCTGCCTCAGCCATCACGATCCCGCCCATGGAATGGCCTATCAGGATGACCTTGCGTGCATCCATGGCCCTCACCACCGCAGCCACATCCTCACCAAATGCTTTCATGGTGTAATGGCTCCGGCCTGAACCGGAATGCCCGTGACCGGCCAGATCCACGGTCACCACCTTGTATTTTCTTTCAAAATACGGCACCTGGGCCCGCCAGTAACGGGCATCACAGCTCCAGCCATGGACAAACACCAGGGTGAGATCCCCCTTACCGTACACCTCATAGGAAATCGGGGTTCCATCCTGCGAAACCGCCATAAACGGCCAGGAAGCATAAGCCTGACCTGCACCGAGACATAAAAGCAGTGCAGCGGCCACAGACAGGAAAGCCAAAAATTTTAAACTAAATATCCTTTTATCCTTCATAATTTTTTCTCCCATTGGTTTAGGCTCAGATCTCCACCCGGCCCTCAAACACCAGGTTGGCCAGACCGGTTTTAAACACATGGTTGGTGGTTTTATCCCAGTAAATCTCAAGATCGCCGCCCGGAAGATGGATCAAAGCCCGGGCATCCGTCCGGCCCGTAAGATGAGCTGCCACAAGAGCAGCGCAGGCGCCGGTGCCGCAGGCGAGAGTGATGCCCGCCCCTCTTTCCCAGACCTTCATGTTTAATTCGGTTCTGCTCACAACCTCGATAAATTCCACATTGGTTTTTTGGGGGAATCGCTCATGGGTTTCAATGGACCGGCCAATTTTTTCTACATCCACGCTTTCAAGATCATCCACAAAAATGATGGCATGGGGATTGCCCATGGACACGGTGGTGATCAGGTATTCCTCACCCTCCACCATTATCGGCTCATTAACGGCCTTTTCATTTCTGTTTATAAAAGGGATATCACAGCACTGGAGAATGGGCTCGCCCATATCCACCTTGACTGATGATACTCTGCCGTCATTATCCGTCAAAACTTCCGGGACCACGGTGCCGGCCTTTGTATCCACCCTGAATGTTTTTTTGGAAATGATCTTTTTTTCATACAAGAGCTTTGCAAAACACCGCATGCCGTTGCCGCACATCTGGGCTTCTGACCCGTCTGAATTGTATATCCTGAATTTGATATCATGGTCCTGTGAGTTTAAAATCAGGATAATGCCGTCGGCGCCGATGCCAAAATGACGGGAGCAGAGCTTTTGTGCCAACCCTGGATAGGGCTGGTGAGAGCCTGTCTTTCCTGACCGGTCATCAATGAAAACAAAATCATTGCCCAAACCTTCCATTTTTACAAATTCGATTTCCATACCATTCTTTCCCTATGCTCGGCTGTATTTCAGGGTGGAAAAAATATGGTCCCCCATGGCCTCCACCTGCCAACGCCGGATGGTGTTTATTTGTAAAAGATCTTCACTGGTTTCAGGATTTTTCACTGCAATCCCTTCTATGGCAGAGTTGTTCAATAAAAGCCCGGGTTCCATGTCCATGGCAATACTTAAGCTTTCCCTCATTTTTTTTAGCCGCTCAATTCTTGCTTCCGCCCTCTCATCTCTTTTTGGCCGTCTCATTTTCGGATAGGAGGGCAAATCCTTGTGAGCCAGGTTCAGGGCCCGGACAACGGCGTCCACACAGAGATTGCCATACATGCCGGCCTGTTTCGGACTCAAGACTCTCATCTGGATCATCCGGTCGACAGATGCGGGTTTTTCAAAAGCCATGGTCATGATGGAAGCGTTTGAAATCACTTTAAAAAGAGGCAGATCTTTTTTCTCTGCAAGGGCGAGGCGCATCTGCAATAGATTTTCCAGCACGGCAAGACTCCGGTTGTCCATTTTCCCGGCCCCTTTGAATTTGAGAAACAAGGGAAAGCTGTGATTCCCCTCATACCTGACCTGGGTTTGAATTTCAAATTCTTCCTCGGCCCAGGAAAGCCGGCCTTTTTCCATGAGCTGGCGTTTCAGGATGTCCTGAAGCTCGATGAGATGGGTTACATCCCCTACAGAGTATTCGATCATTTCAGGGCTGAGGGGCCGCTTTGACCAGTCTTCCTTTTGGAATTTCTTATTGGCGTCCACATTAAAATGCTTTTTTAACAGGGCGCCAAGACCCCTTTCCCGGACACCGAGGAACCGGCAGGCGATTTCCGTGTCAAAAAGATTTTTAACCCTTGCCTGGTATTCCCGGTCCAGACTCCGGATATCAAAATCCGCACCATGGAACACGGTCATCACATCACTGTTCTCCAGAACCCGGATAAAAAACGGGGCTGCTTTTATTTCAAAGGGGTCGATCAGATACGCCTGTTTTTGTGTGGCAATCTGGATCAGACAAATTTTTTCCTTAAAACAGTGCATGGAATCAGCCTCCAGGTCCACTCCGATAATTTTTTCCTTTAAGAGATCCTCACAGACCTGCTGCAATTCTTTTTCCGACTCAATAAACTTGTAATTCACTGTTTTTCCCCTTGATTGTTTACCCCACTTCTTTTAAAATTCGTGCTTTACATTTAACAGATAACCGAACACAATGGAAACAAAATGATTCATATCACATTTCCGGATAACCGGATTAAGCCCTTTGAAGCCGCCCCCACCGGCATGGACGTTGCCAAAAGCATTTCAGACGGATTTTCAAGAAATTGTGTGGCCATGAAACTCAATGGCGTGCTCAAGGACCTGAGTGCCGTCATTAAAGAAGATGCCGCGTTAAGTTTTATCACCATCAATGATGCAGAAGGCCTGGACATCCTGCGCCATTCTTCAGCCCATGTCATGGCTGAAGCCGTGCTGAATGTTTATAATGATGCAAAACTCACCATTGGGCCTGTGGTAGAGGACGGGTTTTATTACGACATTGACATGGCACCCATCTCGGAAGAAGATTTTGCCCCCATAGAAGCGGAAATGAACAAAATCATTAATGCCAAAAATACATTTGAGCGAAAAGTGGTTTCAAAAGAGGAAGCCATGAAAATTTTTAAAGACAATCCGTTCAAGCTGGAACTTATCCGCGAGCTGCCCGAATCCGAAGAGATCTCCTTGTATCAGAACGGCAAATTTATTGATCTTTGCCGTGGGCCCCACATCCCCCATACCGGCATGATCAAAGGTTTTAAGCTTCTTAAAATCTCCGGCGCCTACTGGCGGGCGGACCAGACAAGAGAACAGCTTCAGCGGCTTTACGGCATTTCATTTTTTGATAAAAAAGCACTGAACCAGTATATCCACCTCATTGAAGAAGCCAAAAAACGCGATCACAGGAAACTGGGGATTCGGCTAGACCTTTTTTCCTTTCATGATGAAGCGGCCGGCATGCCCTTTTTCCACGCCAAAGGGATTGATGTCTGGAATTCGCTCCTGGAATACTGGCGGGAAGTGCACAAAGCTGCAGGCTATGTGGAAACCAAAACCCCTGTCATGCTGAACAGAAAGCTCTGGGAGCAGAGCGGGCACTGGGAAAATTACCGGGAAAACATGTATACCTCTGTGATTGATGAGGAAGAATATGCCATCAAACCCATGAACTGCCCCGGCGGTATGCTCCTCTATAAAACAAAATCTTATTCCTACCGGGATCTGCCTTTGCGGGCCGGAGAAATCGGCCTGGTTCACCGGCATGAATTATCCGGCGCCCTTTCCGGGTTGTTTCGCGTCAGGGCCTTTCATCAGGATGATGCCCATATTTTCATGACCGCGGACCAGATTGAAGATGAAGTTTTAGGAGTTCTGAAACTTGCAAAAACCATTTACAGCCGGTTCGGTCTTGATTTCCATCTGGAACTGTCCACCCGTCCCAAAAAATCCATCGGGTCCGACGCCCAGTGGGAAGAAGCCACAAACGGCCTTAAGGCCGCCCTTGCCGCCTATGGCCAGGAGTATGTCATCAATGAAGGGGATGGCGCTTTTTACGGCCCCAAAATCGATATCCACATCAAGGATGCCCTGGGAAGGACCTGGCAATGCGGCACGGTTCAACTCGACATGTCTTTGCCGGAAAGATTTGATCTTTCCTACAAGGGACAGGACAATGAAAAACACCGGCCCATCATGATCCACCGGGTTATTTACGGATCCCTGGAACGGTTTTTCGGTATCCTGGTGGAACATTTTGCCGGCAAATTCCCTTTGTGGCTGGCTCCAGTCCAGGTGGCGCTTCTGCCCATCAACCAGGATCTTCTGGCATATGCCGAAACCATTAAGGCCGAACTTGAATCCCATAAGATCCGGTGTGAAGTGGACAAAAAAAATGAAACCCTGAAAAAGAAAATCCGGGATGCCCAGCTGGATTATGTGCCGCTTATCATCACCATCGGTGAAAAAGAAAAAGAGACGGGAACCCTTTCAGTCCGGACCCTGGACGGAAAAGTCAGGATGGGGATCACCATGGAAGAATTTATAAAACCTGTGCTGCATCATATAAAAGAAAGAACCCTGGACGAAGCTGTATTCTGAAAAATTTAAGTCAATAACAGGGGCAGGGAACAATGGAATATCAGGAACTCCGGCAATGGTCTCCCACGGCTGAGGCCCTGACCTTTCCGGCCTACCGGCCCCTTATCGACAGTTTGTCCGAAGATCCCTCTTTGTTGTGTCTTATTGTAAAACAGAAAGATGAGACAATCGGAATGGGTCTTGCAAAAAAGGTGGAAGACCGGGCCGAACTCTTGTCTGTCTTTGTAAAGCCCGGATTCCGGTCCCGGAATATCGGAAAGACCCTTGTCCTGAAAATGGAAACCCACCCGAAACTCGAAACCTGTGAAACGATTTTTACCCGCTACAACAGCCATGTGCCCGGACGCCTTGCCCTGGAAAAAATATTTTCAGCACAAGGCTGGTCTTTTCCAACAGAGTCCATGTATCTTTACCGGTCAACACGGGAACTCCTGAAAAAAATAACGGTCATGCCGGTGTGCAGACCCTATCGGAACCCTGTCCTGGCCCGAGGATATGCTCTCGTCAAATGGCATGATCTCACACGAAAAGACCTTGATGCCATCCGGCAAAACTATAACAAACCCCACGGGTGGGGCAAAAAAGAATCCCCCTTTCATGAAACCGACAAAATTGAGCCCCTGAACAGCTTCTGTATTTTTAAAGACAAAGAAGCCTGCGGCTGGTTCATCAATCACCGGATAAAACGCGATACCATCCGTTACACCCTCTCCTGGCTGTCCGACCGTGTCACGGGAAAACGCGGTATCATTGTCCAAACATTTATCCATGCCTTGTGGCAACAGGTTATTCATGGCCCGGAACATGTATATTTCGGTATTTACAAAGACAACCGGCCCATGATACAGATGGTCGAAAAACGAATGGGGGAAGGCGGTCTTCTTCTTTCCCGGACAAAAACCTTTTATACGGAAAAACGGATTTCTAAATGAAATCAGCGGTTCGGATCATCTTCCTTCTTTTATCACTTTTCTTTATCCTCTTTTTTTCAGGATGCCTGTATAAAGAAAAAAGCACCCGTGTTCCTCCCAATATACAAGTGACCGACCCCTTATCGGACAAAATATCCGGCGACCCTTCCCCTCCCCCGGACATCCAGGGAGAATTTTCGCTTTTAAAAGCCGTGCAATATACCCTGAACCGGAACCCGTCCATCCGCATCTCAAAAGAGAGCCTGGAATCCCAGAAGGGGGATCTTCAGAGCGCCACAGGTGAATTCGGATGGGAGCTCTCCGGTAATACCCGGAAATGGAAAGAATATATCCCCATGACCGATGCTGAAGAAAGATATTTTATGGCCAGGGGGTATCATGGGGACGATTTTTACGACTATGACAAGACCGCTGTCTCCATGGGCCTGACAAAAAAGCTGAGAGCCGGACCGATCATCAGTCAGACGGCAACGGTTCAAAGAACGGAAAATGCCGTTACTGACCCGGAGCGGGACAGCCGGGGATCGGTGGCCTTTAAAGTGGATATCCCGCTTTTAAAAGGGCGGGGAGCTGTTTCAGCTGCAGCATCGGAGACTTCCGCCGGAATTTTGGTGGATGCGGCCGCCCTGGATGTAGTCTTTCAATCGGCCCAATCCGTAAAAGAAACAGCCAATCTTTACTGGTCTTATCTCTCCTCCTGGAAGCAATATGAACTGGCACAGGAATCTGAAAAAAGAGCAGAAAAACTGCTGGAAGACACCCGCCTCACTGTGGAAGCCGAATACCGCCCGAAATCCGTTCTGAACAAACTGGAAGCCAACCTGGAAGATAAAAGGGCAAAGACCATTCAGAAACAATATGCGGTGCAAAATACTAAAAATTCCCTGGATCTGGCCATGGGCGTGGAAATATCAAAACTTTCGTCCCTGGCTGATCCTGTGACCCCGTTTCCGGACATCAGCCGGTATCAGATCATGGAACTCTTGCCGAAAAGCGCTCAGGCCGTTGGAAAAGCCCTGGAATCCAGGTGGGACTATCAGGCCCAGCAAAAAAGGAAAGAATCCTCTTTTGTTCAGCTGGAAGCAGCCAGACAAGATCTTTTGCCCAAGCTGAACCTTGGTTTTACGGCAGGATATGAGGCCTTGCATGATCAGAATGAGGAAAGAGAACTTTTGCGCGGTATTTATGAAAATTCAACCGATCTGGAATGGGAAGCCCGCCTCGCGTTTACCATTGATATCGGAAATGATAAAGCCAAGGGCCGGTTTAAAAAAAATCTTGGAAACTACAAAGTTGAAACCCTGAAGGAAGAAAGTCTGGCCAACCACATCCGGTCGGAAATCCTTCTGGCTGTTGAATCCCTGAAAAGCTACGAAGCCGAACTGGCTGCAAGCAAAGAAGCGGTCCGTCTGTATGAAAAGGCAAGGGAGGATGAATATGCCAAACTCAGCCTTGGGTATGCCACATTCCTGGATGTGATGGATACCGAAGACCGTCTCGGCCAGGCCCAGGAACGGATGATATCCGCCATGGCCCAGCTTTCACAGGCCGTCGTCAATCTGAGATTTTCTTTGGGCACGCTGTTTGTCCCAAAAGGAAATGATCTTGCAGTCACTTACCAATCTGTCAGCACACTGGAGGATTGACCAGGATCATATGAAACTATCCGGAGGTGATATCTAAACCATGTCTTCACAAATATACCGGAAAGAAGCGCTGGAGCGGCTGAATTCACCGGAAAACCTGGACACCGCCATTGCCGTCACCCAGCCCCAGGGGTGGCTTGCAGTTCTTCTCATTGCCCTGGTGGGCCTGCTCATCCTGGTCTGGAGTTTTACCGGCTCCATTTACACACGGGTGACAGCCAGGGGCATACTGATCCGCAGCGGCGGAATGCTCCAGGTGTCGGCCATGACCTCGGGTCAGATCCAGGAAATCGTGGCTGAGGTGGACACCCGGATCAAACAGGGACAGGTTATTGCAAGGATTCACAAACCCGATCTGTTAAACCAGATCCACAATCTTAAAGCAGATATAGATGATACAGAGATCACCCATCAAAAGCTCGTGGGGTATCATAAAAAAAATATCAACGCCACCCGGCAAAACTATGATGTGAGACGCAAAAACCTGAACCTGCAACTGGAAAACCTGGAAAAACGAAAAGTTTTTTTTGAAAGCCGTCTGGAAAAAGAGAAAAAAATCCTGGACCGGGGTCTGATCACGCCCACGGATCTTGAAAATACACATTCCCAGCTCACGGCCATTGTGGATGAAATCAACAATATCCGGCTGTCCTTAAGCGAAATCGATACCACGCTTCTTGGAATGGACAGCAAGGCTGAGCGGGAAATCCTGGACAGCAGCAACCGGCTGGACGAACTGAATCGGGAGCTGAGACGCATGGAATCCACCCTCAATCTCCAATCCATTGTATATTCCACCCATTCGGGCCGGGTGGTGGAAATCCGGGTTCGGGCCGGAGATGTCATCAGCGAAGGAACCCCCATCCTGACCGTGGAAACCCCGGAGCAGAAAATGGAGGCTCTGCTCTATGTCAAACCCGATGACGGCAAAAAAATCAAAACCGGCATGGAAATCGATATTGCCCCCTCCACGGTCCGCACCGAAGAATACGGCTCCATCCTGGGGCTGGTGACCTACGTGTCCAAATACCCCGCTTCTCCCGAGCTGATGCACCAGGTCATTCCCAATAAGGCCATGGTGGAGGAATTGCTGGCCGCAGGGGTGCCTCTGGAAGTCCATGCCGACCTGATCCCGGACCACAACACCCCCAGCGGATATAAATGGACGTCTTCCAATGGCCCTAAGATTGAAATCCAGAGCGGCACCATGCTGGAAGGCAATGTCCGTGTCCAGGACAGAAAGCCCATCACCCTGGTCCTGCCCTATTTGAAGAAATTTTTGGGGATTCATTAGCCCATATGGAAATTGCCGTTAAACCCCTCAAAATAAAGAGAAAAGAAACCCCGACCATTCTCCAGATGGAATCGGTTGAATGCGGGGCCGCTGCCCTGGCCATTGTTCTGGCCTATTACGGCAAATGGGTTCCCCTGGAAGAGCTGCGCATCGCCTGCGGGGTCACAAGGGACGGCAGCAAGGCCGGCAATATTACCAAGGCTGCCAGAAATTACGGCATGACGGCTTCGGGATACAAGAAAAGCCTGTCCACTCTGTTTGATCTGGATTTGCCCATTATCGTGTTCTGGAATTTCAACCATTTCCTGGTTGTTGAGGGAATAAAAAATAATAAGGTCTATATCAACGACCCAGCCTGCGGGCCAAGGGTCTTAAGCTGGGACGAATTTGACCGCGGCTACACCGGTGTGGCCATCAGCCTTTCTCCGGGGCCTTCCTTTGTCAAACAAGGGCAGAAAAATACCCTTTTTTCATCCCTTTTCAAACGCCTCAAAGGCTCCGGCTCAGCCGTGACCTTTATCGCCATTGTCGGTTTTCTCCTGGTCATCCCAGGACTTGTCATCCCGTCCTTTATCCGGGTATTCCTGGATGAGGTCATGATCGGCAAATCCTTATCGTGGTTTCGGCCCCTGATCGTAGGCATGGTTCTCACCATGATCTTTCAGTGGTTTTTAACCTGGCTCCAGCAGAAATACCTGACCCGTCTGGAGACAAAAATTTCCATTGCCGGTTCTTCCCGGTTTTTCTGGCACATCCTGCGCCTGCCGGTTCGATTCTTTTCCCAGCGGTATGCAGGAGAAATCGGCAGCAGGGTCCAGTATGTGGACAGCATTGCCCAGCTTTTGTCCGACCAGCTGGCCCTGGCCATGATCAACCTCATCATGATCGTGTTCTATGCCCTGGTCATGGTCCAGTATGATCCGTTTCTCACCCTCATCGGCGTTATCACGGCCGGGTTCAACCTGGCTTTCTTAAGGATTATGACCCGGCGCAGGACCGATGCCAACCAGAGGCTCATGCAGGAATCCGGCAAGGTCCAGGGGGTGGCCATGGCAGGAATCCAGATGATCGAAACCCTGAAAGCTTCGGGTGCGGAAAATGATTTTTTTTCCAAATGGGCCGGTCATCAGGCCCTCAGGCTAAATGAAGAGCAAAGCCTTGGGGTATCGGTTCAGTTCATGAATGTGATTCCCCAATTTTTCATGAGTCTGAATTCAGCCTTGATTTACGGCATGGGCGGGCTCAGGGTCATGAACGGGAACCTCACCATCGGAGAGCTGGTGGCCTTTACCACCCTCATGGGGTTTTTCCTCGGGCCGGTCAACCAGCTTGTCAACCTTGGCGGCAGTCTTCAGGATATGAAAGCCATGCTTAATTCCATGGATGATGTGCTGTCACATCCCCTGGATGAAGCCCTTTGTGAAACCACGGCAGAAGAAAGACCGGAAACGGATTTTCCGGAGATGGACGGCAGCCTTTTGCTCAAAGACATTTCTTTTGGTTACAGCCCCCTGGACCCTCCCCTGATCAAGGATTTTTCCCTGTCTGTGGCGCCGGGCCGGAAAATCGCCCTGATCGGCAGTTCCGGCAGCGGCAAATCCACAGTGGGAAGGATCATCTCAGGCATCCACAACCCCTGGTCCGGAGAAATTCTTTTTTCCGGTATCCGCCGGAGCGATTGGCCGCGGTCCGTCATCACAAGATCCGTGGCTGTAGTGGATCAGGAAATCTTTCTTTTCGAGGGAACCATCCGGGACAATTTGACCCTGTGGGACCCTGCTGTGCCGGATGAAGATCTCTACCAGGCATGTCGGGATGCCGATATCTACCCGCTCATCACCACCCTGCCCGGCGGGCTGGAGAGCCGGATTTACGAAGGCGGCAAAAACCTGAGCGGCGGACAGCGCCAAAGACTTGAGATCGCCAGGGCCCTGGCCCTGAACCCGGCTGTGCTGATCCTGGATGAAGCCACCAGCGCCCTTGACCCCATCACTGAAAAAAAAGTGGATGAAAACCTGAAAAAAAGGGGTTGCACCTGTGTGGTCATTGCCCAGCGTCTGAGTACCATCAAGGATGCGGATGAAATCATTGTCATGGAAAAGGGCCGGATCATCCAGCGCGGCACCCATGAAACCATGAAAACCGAAAACGGGCCCTATGCCCGGCTGATTGCAAGCGAGTAGGCCCATGCAGACAGAAGAACGGGAAACAACTGAAAACACGGGACGGAGAAAAAAAGATGATGATCAAAAATTCAATGCTTCCCTTGAGGCTTTGTCAGGCATCATGGAACCGGCCAAGGAAGCGGTTTTGGTATCAGGAAGGGGGCCGGCCGTGAAAAAAGAATATATCTTCTGGGGAGTCCTGACCTTTCTGGTGGTCTTTTGTTTTGTCTGGTTCGGCGAACTCATCCATCTGACGGTCAGAAACTGGAAACTCCGGCGTCAGGCAGCCGTCTACCGGGCCGAAATATTAAAGGAATACAAAGGGCCCGTCCGGATCGGTGTGGCAGCCATCAGGGAAAGCAGCCATGATGAAACCTATTGGAACGGTATCCGTTTTGCCGTGGACGAAATCAATGAAAAAGGCGGGGTCCTGAACCGGAAAATAGAGCTTATTGAAGCCAATGACAAGGGGCAGGCCGACACGGCCCGGAAAATAGCCCAGGAATTCAGTGATGACTTGACCCTAAGCGCCGTCATCGGTCATCGGTTTTCCGATCTTACCCTTTCCACAGCCATGATTTACGAATATTACGGTCTTTTGATGATCTGCCCCAGGACCACCTCACCCCTTTTGACCAGCCAGGGATACAAACGGGTGTTCCGAACCAATCTGAGCGGAAATGCTTACGGGATTCAGATGGCGGATTTTGCAAAAAAAATGGGGCATAAACGCATTGTGGTGCTTTACATCGACGACGCGTTCGGCAAAGGGGTTGCCAATGCCTTTGAAGTCCGTGCCGATGACCTGAACCTGGTCATTGCCGACCGGATTCCCCACAACCACTCTGTGACAGATACAGAGATGATTAAAAAAATGGATTCCCTGAACCGGAATATTGATTTTGACGCCCTTATCATGGTAACGGTCATGAAATACGGGCCCGGATTCATCCGGATTGCGCGGCAGGCCGGGATTCAAACCCCCCTGATCCTTCATGAGGCCCTGGATTCTGAGACCCTCATTGAGCAGATCGGCGAGGAAAACAGCAGGGATATCTATGTGGCTTCCGTATATCATCCGGAGTTTCCGTTTGCCAAGGCGTCTTCCTTTGCCTTCCGGTATGAAAAACAATTCGGCCGGATTCCCAACGGACTGGCTGCCCAGGGATATGATACGGTCATGATCCTGGCCCATGCCATGGAAACGGCCAAATCCATTGTTCCGGACGATGTTGCCCGGACTTTCCGGGAAATGGGGGAATGGCAGGGTGTGACCGGTCCCCATAAATTTACGCCTGAAGGAGATGTCATAAAGCCCCTTCAGTTTAAAACCATTCGGAACAAACGGTTTGTGCCCTATTTTATTACCGGCGACAAACCAGAGGACAATGATGCGCCGACCCAGACCCAATAAGAGGAGTCTCCATGTTTGACGGTCTTCCCTTTGCCTCTTTCGGTCCTGTTTTTGCTGCCTGCCGCGTGGCTGCCGGTTTTTCAGGCATATCCCTGAGCCTTCCCGGAACCCTTCCCGAAGGCATCCTATGGCAGGAACAGGTGGATGCCATAACGCTCAGCTCAGGCATCCGATTTCGGGAAATCCGGCTGGGACCGGGGTGGTGGAAAAAAGACAGCGGCCCCATGCTGGGGTTTTTGAAACAAGGCATGGCCCCTGTGGCCCTGATCCCGGTATCCACCGGCCAATACAAATATGTGGACCCGGTCGCCCGAAAACAGGATCTCATTACCCGGGAAAATTTTGAACTCATCAGCGAGGAAGCCGCCTTTTTCTACCGGTCCTTTCCAACGCGGCCCATGAAAGCGTCGGAAGTTTTTAAATTCGGGATGCAGCAGTCCAGGGGCGATATCCTGAGGCTCGGTCTCATGGGGCTCATGAGTGGAACCCTGGGGCTTGCCGTACCCATCATGGTGGGTTTTCTCATCAGCACCATCATTCCGGGAGCTGTCCTGGACCAGCTTTTCCAGATCTGTATCGGGCTTGTGGCAGCCGCCGTCGGCACAGCCGTGTTTGAACTTCTCCAGGGGTTTGCCACCCTGAGAATCCAGGGAAAAAGCACCCATGCCCTTCAGTCGGCCCTGTGGGAGAGGCTCATTTCCCTTCCCATGAGTTTTTTCCGCGGCAAAAGCACGGGGGAAATCGTGGAAAGGGGCATGTCCATTGAAAGCATACAGCAGCTTGTGTCCGGCCAGCTGCTCCACTTGGTCATGCGGGTTCTTTTTTCTGCCATGAATCTTATCCTTCTCTTTTATTACAGCATGACCCTGGCTTTTTTTGCCGTTCTCCTGGTGGCCCTGGTGGCCGGGATCTCATTTTATTTCAATATCCTTGAGATGAATATCCAGAAAGGGGCTGTGGCAGCCCGGTTCAAGCTTTCCGGCGTTGTCCTCCAGATGATGACCGCCATATCCAAGCTCCGTAATGCCGGGGCGGAAAAAAGAGCCTTTAATGTATGGTCTGCCTATTTCATGAAACTCAGACAGAGCCGTCTTGCCGCCCGGATGCTGAGAAACCATCTGACAGGGATCACCGGCGCCATCCCCACAGCTGCCACCATCATGATCTTTATTGCCATGGCCTTTCCAAAAATTCAGGCCGACCTGCCCCTGGGGGATTTTATTGCGTTTCAAACGGCCTTTGGCCAGTTTGTGGCGGCAGGGATCAGTCTGAGCGCTTCTCTTGCCCCCTTGTTCATGATCATCCCGGTCTATGAACAGGCCAATACCATTTTACGGGCCATGCCCGAACATGACGGCAACAAAAAAGATGCCGGGATTCTCACCGGCGGCATTGACATCAGCCGGGTTTCCTTCAGGTATGATAAAAACAGCCCACCGGTCATCAAAGACATTTCCCTTTCCATAAAACCGGGAGAACAGGTGGCCGTGGTCGGGGCTTCCGGGTCCGGAAAATCCACTCTTTTAAAACTTCTCCTGGGGTTTGAACAACCTGACACCGGTGCCATTCTGTTTGATGGAAAGCCGCTTTCCATGCTGAATCTTGGCAGCGTCCGCCGGCAGCTCGGCGTGGTTCTCCAGAATGGCGGGGTTTTGCAGGGAACCATCTATGCCAATATTGTGGGTGCATCCAGAAAAACCCTGGATGATGCCTGGGAAGCCGCAACCCTGGCCGGTATCGATCAGGATATCCGGGAAATGCCCATGCAGATGCAGACCGTTGTCTCCCAGGGGGCTTCCACCCTGTCCGGCGGCCAGAGCCAGAGGCTCCAGATTGCCAGGGCATTGATCAACAACCCACGTATCCTGATTTTTGATGAAGCCACCTCAGCCCTGGACAATATCACCCAATTGAAAGTCCAGAAAAGTCTCGATAACCTGGCCGTCACAAGGATTATTATTGCCCACAGGCTTAGCACCATCCGCAATGCAGACCGCATCATCGTCATGAACAATGGTGTCATTGCAGAATCCGGCAGTTTTCAGGAATTGATGGCTGCCGGCGGAATTTTCAGCGAACTGGCCCGCCGCCAGATGGCTTGAAACAATATGGAAAAACCGCTTTATATCATCGAGGAACACCATGAGGTCTTTCTTGTCTGGCACCATGCCCGGATCTGGGAAAATGGTCCTTTAGAATTGATCCATGTGGATGCCCACCCGGATATGAGCCTGCTTGGTTCCGGGACAATTCCGGATACAGATGCCCACCACAGCGAAATTAGAGATTTTGTCCATACCTGTCTGGATATCCAGACCTTTATCACACCGGCGGTTTTCAGCGGATGGTTTAACCGGGTCACATGGGTGAGACCGGATATCCGGAAAGGGGCTGGAAGCGATACCTGGATCTGGAAAACAAAGGGCCGGGACGACCGGCTTTTCATGGGAAAAAATATGCCGGAATCCGGGGCCGGCAAAAAATTTACATATCAGTGGAGCGGGCTTGAGACCGGGTTTGAAACCGGACCCGGTCATGACCGTGCACCGGGAACCGGCCGGCAAATCCTGGACATTGATCTTGATTTTTTCATGAACAGCACCGGGCCTTGTTCCGGGACAATTGAAATCACGGAAGATGAATATTTAAGATACAAAAACACCCCCCGCCACTATCTGCGGCTTCATTTCGGGAGCCGGGCAAGGGTGGAAAAAAATAACGGCGGCTGTTTTCTCATCCTGACGCCGGAGGACATGGTCCACAGGGCCGGAATCAGAGCTGTTGAAAAGGATGCGGCTACCAAATCCATCGAGGCTTTCGGAACCTGGCTGAACCGAAACCGGATCGACCCGGACATCATTTCCATCTGCCGGAGCCGGATCAGTGGATTTACGCCAAAAGGGCAATGGGAATTTCTGGAACAAACCCTGATCCGTCTCCTGGAATCCATATACGGCAGTCTTTGCATCATAGATGGGGACTCTCTTTTTTTATAAACCACAGGAAAAAACATTGATTTTTTACGCAAACCGGATAATGTGGCGTAGAGGCAATCCGGCACGCTCATCATAAAGGATTTGAAATGAAAAAAAATTTTATTGACCCGGAATACGATGTTCAGCCGGAAGATGCGGTTCAGTTTGTGAGATCCGCTATCCTCGGCAGTCAATCCGGGCCTGTCCCGCCCGGATACAAAAACCTGCCGCCGGAACAGCGGGCCAAATTTCATGCGCTGCCCTCACGGTTTAATTGCCTGGTGCCCCTGAAAGACAATCAGGTTCTGGCCTGCAATACCTTTTACGGATCTTTTGCCAAATGGGGCAATAAAGACCTGGATGTTTACCAAAGTCTTTCAAAAGGCACCGTTCCCCTGGATGACCCCATAGCCCTGGAATTTCTCACCGGAGGGTTTGCCGTTTCTTCCAGCGACAATGAGATGCAGCGCCTTGAAAAATACTACCGGTCTGTCCGGTTCAACCCCGGTGTCATGAACCTTACCCTGGTGCCAACCCTGAACTGCAATTTTGCATGCGATTACTGCTTCCAGGGACAGGGGAAACCCAAAGGCATGATGCAGCCCGAGGTTGTCGAAGCCGTCTCCCCGCAGCTGGAACAGGCTGCACCCACGCTGAACCGGCTCCAGGTCTGCTGGTACGGGGGCGAAACCACCCTGGCGGCGGGAAGCTTTATTGAGCCCCTGTCCGACCGTCTCATGGATCTGTGCAAAGAAAAAAAAATTGCCTACAACGCCTTCATGGTCACCAACGGGTTTCTCTATACAAAAGAGATGGCATCACGGCTGCTGAAAAAACGGATCAACACGGTTCAGGTCACCCTGGATGGACCGCCGGAATACCATGACACCCGAAGATGCCTTTTAGCTGGCGGCCCCACCTATGAAAAGATTGTGGGAAACCTCATCGAAATCACCAATACCCTGCCCGTAACCATCATGATCCGGGTCAATATTGATGAGCGCAACAAGGATAAAGTCCGGGCCCTGGCCGATGATCTGGCCGTCCGGGGTCTTGGCAGGAAACCAAAATTCCGGGTGTATTTTGCACCGGTCCGGGCTTCTACGGAAGGGTGCCACAGCTGCAGCGAAATCACCATGCTCAACGCTGCCTATGGCAGGCTTGAAGCAGACCTTTACCGGTACACCATAGAAAAAGGACTTTCCAGTCTTCCCCAGCCGCCCATGCTGCTGGGAAATTGCCAGGCAGTAAGGCCAAAGGGAATGATTGTCCTTCCCAACGGGGATCTGCACAAATGCTGGGATACAGTGGGTAGCAATACCCTCAGGACCGGAACCATTTTTGACCTGGATAATTTTTATAAAGGAGACGCCCATCAAAAATGGATGCAGTGGACCCCTTTTAAGGAAGACGCCTGCAAGGCCTGTAATATCCTGCCTTCCTGCGTCGGGTTCTGCGCCTATAAACATCTTTTCGGAAATCTTGCCCGGGGAGAAATGGCCACTGTACCCTGCCCGAGCTGGAAATTCAATATAAATGAGCGCCTGTTTCTCAGGGCGGAAAAAAAAGGGGTGGTCACCCGTGACCTGTGGGATGAAACGCACTCTCCCACGGTTCGGTCAGGCAGCTAAGATAAAAATTTAAAAGCAAATAACATGATTAATAAAGGAGCGAAACATGGAATTCATTGATACCCCCCGGCAAGGCGTTGGCAATATTATTAATCCGGAAACCGCCCTCATTAACGGGAAACTGAAAACCAGCGATGTAAAAGAACTGACCCGGTTCCAGCATGCCTTTCCCTTCCGGCCCCGGAATGTGGTGGAGTATGCGCGGAAAATGAAAACTGCGGCTGCCGGGAACCTGTCCCAAAAAGAACAAGCCGACCTGATCTTCAAGCAATTTCTTCCTCTTTTGTATACGCCTTCCCGGGTCCCGGGCTGGACTGCCAAACTGGTCTTTAAACTGACCGGAATCGGCGACTACACCCTTGCCATGGACGGAGCCAAATGCTTTGTCACGGAAGGTGCTGCCCCTTCACCTTCCTGTGAGATTTCCACTGATTTCGACACCTTTTCCGGTATTCTGAAATACAATATCCTGAAAGAGGCCAACCAGCTTGAAAAAGCCGGGTTCAGGGAAGCACCGGAAGAGGATGTGGAACTTTCCGACGATATGCTGGACATGGTGGTGGGCGGACGGGGTGAATCCCAGAAACAATGCAGTGCAGACTATGCTGTATGCGGTGCTGATGCATCCGGCGGAGATGCCTGTGGCGGAGACACCTGTGCCGGGGATGCCTGTGCTGCAGCTGCCTGTGGCGGAGACACCTGCGGGAGTGCATTTGGCGGAAATGATGCCTGTGCTGCGGCTGCTTGTGGTGGAGACGCTTGCGGCGGTGCTGCCTGCGGTTATGCCGCATGTGGCGCGGAAGTTTGTGGAGGGGCGGCCTGCGGCGGTGACGCTTGTGCCGGGGCTGTTTGCGGCGCTGATATCTGCCCTGCGGCAGGTTGCGGTGGAGCCGCCTGTGTGGGAGACGCCTGCGGCGGAGCGGTTTGCGCTGCTGATTTCTGTGGGGGGGCTGCCTGCGCCGGTGATGTCTGTGGTGGAGCAGCCTGCGGTGCTGATGTATGTGGCGGTGATGCCTGTGCAGGCGCTGCTTGCGGTGGGGATGCCTGCGGCGGTGCAGCCTGCGGTGCTGCGGTCTGCGGCGGTGATGCATGCGGGGGAGCCGCTTGTGGAGTCGAGGTATGCGGCGGTGACATCTGTGCCGGGGCCGCTTGCGGCGGGGACGCCTGCGGCGGAGATGCCTGCGCTCTTGCAGGATGCGCCGGTGATACCTGCGGCGGTGCTGCCTGCGGTGGCTTGGTCTGCGCCATAGCAGGAGGTGGCGGCGCGGCAGATGTTTGCGGCGGAGAAGCCTGTGCCATTGCTGCAGAAAGAGGCGTCGATGCCTGCGGAGCAGATGCCTGTGCCATTGCTGCATGTCAGGCTGATGCCTGCGGAGCGGATGCCTGTGCCATTGATGTCATCCCTATTATTCCAGGTATTTAAAACAAAATTAAGGCAATAACATGAAAAGGAGGGGATAATGGAATTTATTGATACTCCCAAGGAAACGGTCAGCGGAATAATAAATCCGGAGACCGCCCTGGTGAAAGGGAAATTGAAAGCTACGGATATCAAGGAACTGACCCGATTCCAACACGCCTTTCCCTTCAAGCCCCGGAATGTGGTGGAATATGCCCGGAAAATGAAGGGGGTGGCAGGAGAAAAGCTTTCTGAGAAAGAAAAAGCTGATTTGATTTTTACAAAATTTCTTCCTCTATTATATGTCCCTTCACGTGTGCCAGGCTGGTCAAGCACGCTGGTCTTTCGCATGACCGGGATCGGAGATTATACCCTTGCCATTGACGGTTCAAAATGCAAGGTAACACCGGGAGCCGTCGCCTCACCCGCGTGCGAGATTTCAACGGATTTTGAGACCTTCTCTGGCATTCTGAAATACAGCATTTTAAAAGAAGCCAACCAGCTGGAACAGGCCGGGTTCAAAGAATCCCCCGAAGAAGATGCAGAACTCACCGATGACATGCTGGACATGGTGGTGGGCGGAAGGGGCCAATCCCAGCAACAATGCAACGCAGATTTTGCCCTGCCGGCCTGCGTCGCCGAGTTTTCCGAATGCGCAGTTGCAACCGGCGGCGAGTGCGGAGCCATGAGCTGTGATGCGGCCGCATGCGGCGGGGATACCTGCGGTGCAGATGCATGCCTGATCGATGCCTGTGGCGGTGCTTTATGTCCGGCTGCGGCCTGTATCGTGGCAGGCTGCGGCGGCGATGTCTGTGCCGGAGATGCCTGCGGCGGTGCGGGATGTGCCGGAGCTGTTTGTGCGGCCGCCCTTTGCGGAGGTGATGTTTGCGGTGCGGCCGGCTGTGAAGGCGATGCCTGCGGTGCTGCAGGATGCCCTGCAGAAGGGTGTATAGCAGCAGCCTGTGCCGGAGATTTATGCGGAGCTGCCGGATGCATCGGTGCTGCCTGCGGAAAGGCCATCTGCGGTGCAGATGGATGTGCCGGAGATTCATGCGGTGCAGAAGCTGACGGCACCAACGCCTGCAGCGGTGAAGCCTGTGGCACAGATGCGTGTGGCGCGGAAGCTTGTGCAGCAAGGGCGTGCGCTGTGGACGTTACCGGAGTGGACGCATGCGCCGCAGATTTCTGTGCCATCAATGTTATCCCGATTATTCCGGGGATTTAGGCCAATGCGGCGGGTGAACTAAAATCTTGATTGTTCTTGTTAACATGCCCTTTTCCTCCCTGTTCCAGCCCGCCCTGGCCTTAAGCCAGTTTAAAAGTCAACTGACGGAAGAAGGGATTTCATCGGCCCTTTTAAACCTGAATTTTGAATTTGCCGGAAAAATCGGGTTCAGGGCCTATGAACCCCTTGAAAAGCTCCACGCCATTGACATGAGAATCGGGGAATGGTTTTTTGCCAAAGAAGCCTTTGGCATGGACTTCGGACCGGACAGCCGGGGGTTCTCAGAACTCTGCCGGAACGGCCTGGGGGCACTGGGCAACCACGGGCCTGCACCGGAATGGATGGATGAGGTCCGAAACCAAATTGTTCCGGAATTCTTGAATGATATGGCCGACCGGATCATCCATGCCCTGAAACCAAAAATCGTGGCCTTTTCCTGCACTTTTTTCCAGACCCTCCCGGCCCTGGCCCTGGCCCGCCGGATAAAAGAAAAGGACCCGGCCGTGACCACTGTTTTCGGAGGGGCCTGTTTTCATGGGGAAATGGGAGAAGAAATCATTGCCAAAGCACCCTTTGTGGATGTGGTGTCCGTTGGAGAGGCAGACGCTGTAATCATCCCTATGATGAGGGCAATCCTGGATCAAAAAAAACCAGAAAGACTTTCCGGCATCCTTTTTAGGAATGGAAACGGAAAGATTAAAGGGGATACCCTGGCTCAGGTCACCGGTGCAGGTGTTTTTGAAAATCTTCCAATCCCTGATTTTTCCGAATTTATGGCTGACATCAAGGCCTTTTCAAAATCCGAACCCTTATTTGGCAATGCCCCGGTGTTTCTGCCCTTTGAAAGCTCCAGGGGATGCTGGTGGGGAGAAAAAAGCCAGTGCGCCTTTTGCGGGCTGAATTCCTGCAACATGGCCTACCGGTCCAAAAGCCCGGAAAAAGTCCTGGATCATCTCAAAACCCTGGCCGGACAATATCCGGTGAACCGGTTTTTTGCCACGGATAATAACATGCCCCTCAGGTATTACCAGGATTTTCTGCCTAAGGTGGCCAGGGAACCGGCGTTAAAAAAGGCTGTCCTGTTTTATGAAATCAAAACCAATGTCTGCCGCAAATGGATGAAAGCCCTTTCCGATGCCGGGGTGAGATATATCCAGCCCGGCATTGAAACCTTGTCCACCCCTATCCTGAAATGCATGAGAAAAGGCGTGACCGCACTCCAGAATGTGTATCTTTTAAAACTCTGCCGGATTTTCGGGATTACACCGGCCTGGAATTTTCTCATCCGGATTCCGGGAGAATCGGCAGAAGATTATGAGGCCATGTCCGCCCTTATCCCGAAAATCATTCATTTTCACCCCCCGACCGGATATGTGAGAATGGTCCAGCTGCACCGGTTTTCTCCCTATTTCCGGGAAAAGGATCAATCCGTCACCCATGTGAAGGCCCAGGAATGGTATAAAGGCCTTTTTCCGGAGACCCGGGTGGATCTTGACCGCGTGGCCTATTATTTTGACGGAGAATGGCAGGACACTCTCGGCTCAACCCTTGAAGAGTATAAAGACTTTGTTTCACAGATTTCCGGATGGGTTCAGACCTGGTGCAATCATCTCCATCTGCCTGCCCTTTTTTATGATGTCATGCAGACCGGACCCCTGGAGCTGACAGACACCCGTTTTGGAAAACAGGGATACTGGCGGCTCAATGAGATGGAATCCTCTGTTTTCCGGATGATTGACGACCCGGCATCCTTGAAAAAAATCATCCGGAAAGGCACTGAAAAAGGATATGATCCCGAAGAAATCAAGACCGTCTTGAAAGGGTTTACAGACAGCGGGCTGGCCCTTGAAGAATCCGGAAAATATCTTGGGCTGGCCCTTCCGGATATTGTGACCCCCATTTTACTCAAACACCGCCGGGAGATGTTCCGGCGATACGGACAATGCCAATGATCGTTCTTGTCAACATGCCTTTTTCATCCCTGTTCAACCCAAACCTGGCCTTCAGTCAGTTCAAGGCCCAGCTCACCCAAGCAGGTCTGCCGTGCCGTCTTTTGAACCTGAATTTTGATTTTTCAGCCCTCATCGGTCTTAAGACCTATGAAGCCTTTGCAAGAAGAAGAGGGGTGGACACCCAGGTGGGAGAATGGTTTTTTGCCAAACATGCCTGGGACGGGGAAGTGGATATGCCGCCGGAAGAATTCATCAGTCTTTGCGGGGTGAACCCGGCCTATCTTTCGGGAAAGAAAAAACCCCTGGACTGGCTGAAAAAAGTCCGTGACGAAATTGTTCCCAAATTCATCGATATTGGCCTTGAAAAGATATTTCAGAACGGTACCCCATCTGTGGTGGCCTTCAGCTGCCTCTTTTACCAGACCATTTCCTCTCTTGCCCTGGCCAGGGCCGTCAAAAAGCGAAACCCGGCCGTCCGGATCGTGTTCGGAGGGGCCTGTTTCCATGCGGGTATGGGGAAAGAATTGTTTCAAAAAGCGCCCTGGATCGATGCCGTATCCCTGGGCGAGGCCGATGATGTGGTGGTTGAACTTTTCCAAAAACTTGCCAAAGGCAGCGAGCCTTCCAGCCTTCAGGGCATTCTCTATCGCAAGGAGGATGGAACCGTTGAAGAAGGACCGTCCCACCGCCCCGTAAGCTCTGAGGTTCTGGAATCCGTGCCAAACCCGGATTTTGATGATTATGCCGAAGACCTTAAAACCAGCGGGCTTTTAAAGGATGCCAATGCAAGGGACAGGATATTTCTGCCCTTTGAAAGTTCCAGGGGCTGCTGGTGGGGTGAAAAAAAACACTGCACGTTCTGCGGCCTCAATGCCGACAGCATGACCTACCGCAAAAAAAGCGCCGGCCGCACCCGGAGCCTTTTTGAAAGCTATGTCCTTCGGTATCCCTTCCGGCGTTTTTTTGCCACGGACAACAATATGCCAAGACAGTTTTACAAGGATCTTCTTCCGGATTTAGGGGCTTTCCCCCTGCCGGGCAATCCCGTCATCTTTTATGAAGTCAAACCCAATGTGAGCAGAAACGAGATGAAGCTTATGGCAGGTGCCGGTGTCCGGTACACCCAGCCGGGAATTGAATCCTTGTCCACGCCTTTGCTCAACCACATGAGAAAAGGATGCACTGCCTTGCAAAACATTTATTATTTAAAATTGTGCCGGACTTATTTTGTCTTTCCCATGTGGAATTTTCTTGTGGGCGTGCCGGGTGAAAAGATAGAAAATTATGAAGACCAGGCCGCCCTCATCCCTAAGATTATTCATTATTACCCTCCCTATTCCGGTATCCGGCTCATGCAGCTTCACAGGTTTTCCCCCTATTTTAATGAAAAAGAAACCTTTACTGCCAGGATACGGCCAAGGGCATGGTATGATGGTCTTTTCCCAAAGAAGACCGTTAATATTGATGAGGTTGCCTATTATTTTGATGCAGAATGGAAAGATGTTTTTGGAAGAGACCAAGAAGATTATGCAATCATTCTGACACCCATTTTAAAATGGATAGAAACCTGGAAAAATGAACCTGATCTTCCTGAACTCAGCTACCACGTCCTGGACATGGACGAGCTTAGGCTTAGGGACACCCGGTTTGGAAAAAACGGGGTCTGGGAGCTGAACCAGGATGAAGCAAGAATTTATAAGGCCATGGATGACCCGGTCACCCTTGAAAGCCTTCACAGCTCCCTTGGCGGAGGGGATAAAGCGTTTATCAAACTGAAAAAAACCCTGGATGATTTTGTGAAACACAATCTTGCCATAGAAGAGAGCGGCCGGTATCTTGGCCTTGCCCTGCCGGATACATCCCCGCCGCTGTCTCTTGCCTATCGCAAATTGTTTCTGGCCCAGGAAGAAAAAAACATCAAGGATAAAAAAGAATAATGCCAAAAAAAATCGGACTGATCCCCAAAATCTCCATTACCATTATCCTGCTTCTCTTCTTTTTGCTGTCTTTGAATACATTCTTAAATTTTTTTAATTTTCAGACCACTTATTCAGAGCTGGTCCGATCAAGGTTTGATGTCATTGCAAAGGATCTGAAAAATACCATTGAATACAATATCAATCTTGGGCTTTCCCTGTCCGAGGCAAAAAACCTTCAGGAGGTACTCCATGATATTCTCAGTCTGGATAAGGACATTGCCTTTATAAAAATTTTCAATGCCAGGGGGAATATCCTGTTTGATACGGATTCGGCAAAAATCGATACACAGGTGCCGGAAGACTGGGTGGCTGCCTTGAATAAAACCGATCCAAAAGGGCTTTCATTTTCCGACCCAACCGGTGAAACCCTTGTCATCGGTGTTCCCATTGAGGACAATTTCAAAGTTCTGGCAGGCGCCTTTGCCTTAGGGTATACGGCATCGGTTCAAAATAAGGCTGTTTTTGACATGCTCGGCTATCTTCTCAAATTTCTTGTTGCCGTTCTGACCTGTTTTTCGGTCCTGACCTTCTTTTTTGTCCATCTCCTGTCCAAAGGGTTTACACGGCATCTTGAGGAGATCACAGGGTTTTTGGATACGCTTTGCCGGGATGAATCCCCGGCATTTGAAAATCAGACAACACCGGCCGGGCACATTTTTTCAACAGAACTGGGAAATTTCAAAGAAACCACCTGCCGCGCGCTTTCTGAAATCCGGGAGATACAAGACAAGATCAATACCGGCACAACAGGATCAGGGGGTGACCATGAAAAATAGAGTCCGCTTTACCATGAACAAAAGGATTTTCATACTGACTTTTGTGATGCTGATCCTGGCTTCTGCCATCATTTCCTTTGCCGTTCTCAAAGAATTCGGGGCCACCCTGACCCCGGCCATGGAAAAAAAATCCATAACCCTTGGGAAATCCATTGCTGCGCTGATTCATAAATCCATGGGCTATGGAATCCCTGTTGCCCGTTTAACCGGCGTGGAAGACTATTTTAACACCATCCTGACCGACAATCCGGAAATCATGTATATTTCCCTCACCGATGCCAAAGGAAACATGCTCTTTCACAGCGGCATCAAAGCTGATGGTAAATCTTACACCAATTCCCTTCCCATTGTTTCAAATTTCGGCATAGAGGCTATTGTTAATATCGGAGTGGACAAAACCTATATCCTGAAAAAAACAAAGGAAATTCAATACGATATCCTCACTGTTCTCCTGGTGTCCTTTCTCATGGCCTTTGAGCTGGTTCTGTTTTTGATCTCCTATACCATGGCAGGACCGATCAAGGCGGCCAGAGAAATCATGAGGGGCGGGGCGCAGGGAAAATTCGACCGCTCCATTGATCTGGGCACACACACCAAAGACGAGGTTGAATTCCTGATGCTGGCATGCAACCGGATCCTCAATACATTGAACAGCGCTTTTCTTTCTTTGAAAAAAGCCTGTTCAAAACTTCCCGGCCTTACTCCGGCAGAAGCTTTGGTTAAAGAATCATTTTTCAATCTGGAAAAAAAATATCAATTCCAACCTGAGGGAGAGGGCAACCGCTTCTTTTTGAATCTTCTGGTATATATCCGTCAGCCCTTTTTTTTGTTCATCTTTGCCGAATCCCTTTCCCTGTCCTTTTTTCCCATTTATGTCAAACAGCTGTTTTCCCCTGTTCCCGGTATTTCCAGAGAACTTGTGATCGGGCTGCCCATCTCCATTTTCATGCTGTTCTGCGGATTGTCCTTTCCGGCGGCTGGCAAATGGTCGGACCGGGTGGGCAGGCGCAAACCCTTCATAACAGGAGCTTTAATCACGGCTGCCGGGCTCGTCCTGACAGGACTTGCCGTCAATCTCTATGATCTGCTTCTCTACCGTTCCCTCACGGCTGTGGGATACGGCATTGTCTATATCACCTGTCAGGGCTATATCACCGACAATACCACCCAGGCCAACCGGACCCGGGGCATGGGCATATTTCTCATCAGCTTTTTTTCCGGTTCCTTATGCGGTTCCGCCATTGGTGGTATTATCAGCGACCGCGTGGGCTACCGGCCCACATTCTTTCTGTCCGCTCTTCTGGTGATGGGCTCAGCCCTGCTGGTATACCGGGTCATTCAGGACAAAAAAGAGGACAAGGGCGCATTGGCAAAACAAAAACTGGCCCTCAGTGATTTTGCCCTGGTATTTTCCAATATGCGGTTTCTTTCACTGGTATTATTTTCAGCCATTCCTTCAAAGATCTGCCTGACCGGGTTTTTATATTTTTGCGGCCCCCTTTATTTAAAGAGCCTCGGCAACAGCCAGTCATCCATCGGAAGGGTCCTGATGAGCTATGGCCTTGCCATGATTTTTATCTCTCCGCTGGCCAGCAGGATGGCGGATTTATACGGCACCCGAAAACTGTTTGTCTGCATCGGGGGGATCATGTCCGGCCTCAGCATGCTGGGTATTCTGCTGATTGACAATACCATGGGTGTTCTTTTCAGTATCTGTCTTTTGGGCTGCGCCCATGGTGTGGGCGTATCCTCCCAGCTGACGGTGGTGACTGAAATTTGCAAAGAAGAAGGCAAAAAAATAGGACTTGCCACCATTATCGGCATCTTCCGGCTGGTTGAGCGTATCGGCAATATTGCAGGGCCCATTATCGCCGGTGCCCTGATCGGTATTCACGGATATCCGGGTGCCATTGCCGGGATCGGGCTTCTCACCCTTTCCACAACGATGTTATATATTTTATCGATCCTGTTGCATGCCCGAAAAGGAACGGAACTGCTTGAGGTGGTAAAATGAAAAACAGATTTCTTGCCCTGTGTTTTGTTTTATTTTTCATGTGTTCGGATTTAACCTTCCTTTGGTGTGAAGCCCATGGGGAACCCATGAAAAAACTCAGGATCTATATGGTGTTGTGGCGGGGAATCACGGAAGCTGAAAAAGGATTCATGGACTGGTTCAAGGACTATCCTGCAAGCCGGAATACCGCCGTTGATTTCATCATCCGGGATTGCCAGAAAGACAGTGCTGCGCTTAACCCCATGAAAGCCGAAATCCGGGCCATAAAACCGGATCTTATTTATATCTTCGGGACCACGGCCACCCAAAAAATTGCAGGAATCGCCGGAGGGCCGGACAGTTCGGATAGTATCACGGATATCCCCATTGTTTTCAATATTGTTGCCTACCCGGTAACAGCAGGGCTTATTTCAAATGAAAAATCATCGGGCAGGAATCTCACCGGAGTCTCTCACCTTGTACCTGTGGAAGCCCAGTTGAATGCCATGAAATCCGTCCGCCCGTTTCAAAAACTCGGTATTATCTTTAACCCGGAAGAGGATAACGCCCTGGCTTCTGTTAATTTACTTGAAAATTTTGCTAAAACCCATTCCTTTGCACTCATAAAAGCCCCGGTTAAAACCGGGAATGATAAAAAGCCCCTGGCAGAGAGCATTCCGGATACCATGATGTCCCTGATCAAAGAAAAGCCGGACTTCATCTACCTGCCTTCGGATTCCTTTATCATCTCCCATGCAACAAAAATCACAGCGATTGCCAACAGCCAGCATACCCCCACCTTTTCGGCCACGGAAGAACCGATCCGGTTTTGCAATGCCTTTATGGGGCTTGTCAGCCTGTATTACAACGCCGGCCGGTTTGCAGGGTATAAAGCGGAACAAATCCTGATGGAAAAGAAAAAACCTGCGGACATTCCCATTGAAACATTGAACCGGTTCTCCCTCCTTATCAATATGAATGCCGGACATGAAATCGGATTCTACCCGCCGGTTAAAGTCTTAAAATATGCTGAAATTATTCATCGTGACCTGAAAAACTAAAGGAGGCGAGATTTGAAATTGAGGATATGCCTGTCAGGCGCCACAGGGCATGTGGGACAGGAACTTGTTAAAAGCATTTTAAAGACAAAGGATCTGGAGCTCTCAGCCTGCCTTGGATTTTCAACCTCCGGCAAACGGTTGCCAGAGGTTTTACCGTTTGCATGCCCGGATCTTTTGATTCATGCTTCCATTGAAAAAATTATTGAGAATCAACCCGTTGATGTCCTCATTGATTACACCACGCCTTTATCTGTTTATCAGACCATCACCGACGGAATCCGCAACCAAATCAACTGCGTGGTTGGTACGTCAGGCTTGTCCGACGAACAATACAGCGAGATAGACAAACTCGCCCGTGATCACGGCACTGCTGTGTTTGCTGCCGGTAATTTTTCTATAACCGCAGCCCTGATGCTCCATTTTTCACAGATCACTGCCACTTTTGTTCCTCACTGGGAATTGTTTGACTATGCACCCGATACCAAAGTCGATGCCCCAAGCGGCACAACAAGGGAACTGGCGGCTTTGCTGGGAAAAATCGGCCACCCCAAATATCACATATCACCTAAGGATATTCAAGGCCTTCCGGAAAGCCGGGGCGCGACCCTGAACGGAACCCAGGTCCATTCTGTCCGTGTGCCTGGTTTCTATTCATCTTCGGAAGCTATTTTCGGTCTTCCCGGAGAAAAAATTACCATTCGTCATGATTCCATCAGCTATGCCCCTTATGTTGAAGGCACACTCCTGGCTGCAAGAAAGGTCGGGAGCATGAAAGGATTGGTGAGGGGTATGGATAAGCTTCTGGGGCTATCCAAAGGAATGACATCATGAACCGGATCACAGTCACCATCATCCTGCTTTGCTGCAGCAATGTTTTCATGACCTTTGCCTGGTATGGGCATCTTCGCAATCTTTCCCACAAACCCTGGATCATTGCCGCACTTGTCAGCTGGGGAATCGCGCTTTTTGAATACCTGCTCCAGGTGCCGGCCAACCGCCTGGGTCATGATGTCATGCCGGTGGGACAGCTCAAAATTCTTCAGGAAGTCATTACCCTTCTGATCTTTGTTCCCTTTTCCTTTTTTTATCTGAAAGAAAAGCTGTCCCTGGATTATCTCTGGGCCGGATGCTGCCTTCTTGGCGCTGTATTTTTTATCTTCCGTAAAAAACTGACAGGCGCTTAAAAAGACAAGGCAATGACATGACAAAAAAATTATTCTGGGAAGATCCCTATCAATCCTCTTTGGATACCATTGTGGATGCTGTGCATGGGAGCTCTGTCTTTCTTAGAGAAACCATTTTTTACGCCCTTTCCGGCGGACAGGAAAGCGATACCGGCACCATTGGCGGTTACCCGGTTCTTGAGGCAAAAAAATCCAATCTTGATATTGAATATATCCTTGCTGAAAACCACACCCTGAAACCGGGTGACCCGGTCCGGGTTGACATCGACTGGGAACGGCGCTACCGCCTTATGCGGCTTCATTTTGCAGCCGAACTCATTCTTGAGCTTGCCTATCAGAATATACCTGGCATAGAAAAAATAGGGGCTCATATCTCCCAGGACAAAGCCCGGATTGATTTTCACTGGCAAGAAAATATATCCATCCATTTTCCCGCGATGATTTTGAAAGCCAACGCACTCATTTCCCGGGATCTTCCCATCATCAGTACTTTTTTTGATGAGCCCAATGAAAAGCGATATTGGGAAATTTTAGGCTTTGCCCGGGTTTCCTGCGGCGGCACCCATCTGAAAAAAACCGGAGAAGTAGGCCCCATAGCGCTCAAAAGAAAAAATATCGGAAAAGGAAAGGAACGCATTGAAGTTTTTGCAATAAAAACATAAAGTTTATCAAATCCATGTTGCAAATTAGGAGACTTGAAATGAATCATTTAACATCATTTTTCCATGACCATTATAAAAAAACGCTTGGAATCTGTCTTCTTTCTCTTGCACTTGTTTCTTTCCCTTTTCATGTTCTTTTTGCACTTGATGGCGATAAAGAGTCAGAGCGTCTTGAGCAGCATTTTGCTGGGTTCACCTATAACCCGGAAACCGGCCGGACCGCCACAAAGGGAGGCAGTTATACTGCCCATGCAACCCCTCACACCCCCACTGCAGAACAGATCCGTCTGGGTCAGACCAATATCAAAAAAACCCTCAAGACCCTGGAAGGAAAGCCTCTTAACGTGGGTGACACCCTCAAGGTTTATGCTTCAGCCGGCGAGGCAGGGTTTCATTCCGTCCATGGGTGTCATGGGGATGGGGATATCTCCCCGGCAGTCAGCCGGGAACTGGGTCTGGGGCGGCAAAAATTCCATGAGGAAGTCCTGTTCGAGCTTGCAAAACTTATCGAGCCTCAGACAAAGGGACTTGGCATAAACGATTTTGGCTCAGGCGCAGACCCCTCAAAAATCAATGCAAAAGGGGATATCGATTTCACCCTCTATGCCAAAAACACCGGGGTTGAAGCCCAATGGCTGGTGGATCAGTATAACAAGCTCTTCAGGGATCTTGCAAAATCACGCTACGGTGTTGACTTAACCCCCGGTCAGATGGATATCGTGGCCCACCGGTACGATGCAACCATACCGGACTGGCGGGCAAGAAAGGACATTGCCGAGTTTGAAGTGACACTGCGCACCGGCACAACCCTGCTGAGGGCCAATCCGGAGGCCTATTTCCTGGAAGGGGCCTATTTGCAGCAGATCATGGGCCGAAGCGTAAAACCCGGCAAAAAGACCTTTACCTGGTACATGCCTGACCCTTCAGAGAAAAGCGGCATCAGGACCATCAATATTAATGCAAGTCAGGTTCCCCAGTTTTTCTATGTGCCCAAAGCACGAGCTGCCCTGGGGTTTGGCGGGGCAGTCGGGAATTATCACTTCCATCACGCCCATGCTGAAGATTTTATTGCCAGAACCAAATATATCCTGCGAAGCCTTGACAATGGCCCCGGACTTCTTGTCACCGGCAAGCGGGGAGATTACCAGGACATCGGCAAAGCAACGGATATCACGGAAGGCAAAGAAGACCCGGCCGGCAAGCAGGAGAGAAGGCAGATTATAGAGGATCTTTATAACGCTCCCCAGATGCAGTATTCCAAAGACTTGCGGGATGAAATGTTTGAAGTCTATGAGATCTGCCGGAAGGCCCGTATTGCCAAAGACAAGGGAAAAACCTTCACCGACGCACAACTCTATGCCGGTCTCATGGCCCTTATGAAAAAAAATTCCCTTATCAAAATCGATGATGCTGTGGCCCTGAAACTTGCACAACAGACCTTTCGCAGCACCAGCGAATTTATCCTGACAGCCAACGTGATCCGCACTGCAAAAACCCGGGCCAGGGACTGGCTCAGGCCCCATACCCTGAAAGAACGCATCAGCTATGAAGATGAAAACGGGAATCTGGTTTCGGTTGTTGCAAAACCGGAGGATCTTAAACGGCTCCAGTTTGCGGCCTTCAGGGAAATCCATGATGCCATCCAAATCCTTCAGCAGGACAACAAACACCATGTCATTGAAGAATTGAAACAACAGAACCCGATCCTGAAAAAAGATATTGAAATCGTTGAGAATATTATCAAGAAAAAACGGGAAATGATGCTAACCCCTGAAAATCAGCCCCCGGAAGCGGCCATGAGTCAGCGCCAAATGGCAGCCCAGGACGTCATCGACAGTTGGGAAGAAATGGGAAAAATCTCTGCTGATTCCTCTTTATGGGCCAAATCCATAAAAACCGGCCGGGATGCCTGGGCAACCGGTGAAGCCCTTGAAGCCTATATCTATTCAAACCTCACCCATGCACTCGTCTCAAGCTCCGGAAAAAAATACGGCCCAACTATTGAACAGATCCGCAAAAGCACTGAAGACACCAATATGGCCCTGATGAACCCGATCTGGATGACCCGCATCTCAAGAGCCAATTCCGTTGTCAATGTCCTGACTATTTATGCTGAAGAAGGCTCTTTTAATGAAAGGGTGATCAAGGAAGCAGTTGTCGAAGGGTTAACTCATTTTCCCCTCATCGGCATGCCCATCGATATTTACAGGGGTACGGTTTCAGGTCTCTTGAATTATAACGGGGATGCAAAAGGGCTGGTGAAGGTAACGGTGGGATCAGGACTGGGCCAGATCGTTCTGTCACAATTTATTCCGGGATACGGCCCGGTCATCCTGGTGGTCAATACTGCCAAAGGGGTTGTCAACCTGGGGGGAACCGTTCTTTTTACCCCGCTTAAAAACCAGAAAATCAAACTGGCTTACCAGGGCTATCTTGATCCTGTTGATATTGAACCCGGCAGCCCGCTCTATCAGCAATTCCTTCAGCAGACCGGCACAGAAGGCATTCGGAATGCCATTACCTGGTGGACCGACTCCACCGGAAAAAAAGACCGTATCTATTCCCCCCGCCCTTCGGTTCTTCACCCCATAGACCCTGAAATGAAAATGGCGATTGAAGAGCGAAGAAAAGCTGTCCTGGCTTATTTTCAACCCAAAATCGCCGCACTTTTTGAACAGCGCTGGGGCGGGGCCGCCACTGTCAAAAGCCAGCCCCTGAGTTATTCTGAAATTGAATCTGAATTTCTGCCAAAGATCATGTACAAGCACGTCCATGAATGGTGGGAGGGAACAGGGCTGTTTTCCGCCTATGATTCCCTTACCGTAAAAAGAATGATGGATGAGTACTATAGTGATGAGATGAAATCCAAACTGGTACAAATGCTCATTTCAGACTATATCGCCGGAAAAGGGGAATTGATCAAAACCGAAAACGAGTGGTGGGAATCCCTGAACAAACTCTATGCTGTTGCGGCCGGATATCTTGAAGCCTATTCAAAAAGCTATGCGGAAGATTATTCCGCCATCAGTGAAGCCCATGAAAATGCAGCCTCACAGGTCCTGGGGCTTGAGCAGGAGGAAGCAGAAAAGATCGAACCCCGGATAGAGATACTTTCCTCTCCAAGGATAATTCTCGGAAAAGATGCAAAGGGAAAAGAAACCTCTGTCATTGAAAAGATGAATCTTCGTGCAAAAATAGAGGCCTCAGATACAAAGGAGCACCCTGCACCCTTCACCATTGGATTTAAAATAAAATCCGAGACCATAGATAAAAAGCTCACGGAAAACGAAAAATTTTCCTTTGAATATAAGCCGGATAAAATACCTGAAAGTATTACGGTTACAGCCATTGCCTATGATGCTGACAATGTCCCTTTCATTGAGCATGATGTCACCTTTCCCATCCAGAAAAAAAAGGCGGCCAGTCAATATGACGGGGGAGAGAGCATAGAAGAGGTCTTTGACCGCCTGGAAGCCCTCACCAAAAAAGCTGAAGAAATGGCCAAAGCGAGTTTAGAAAACACGAACAAACAGAAAAGCAGCCTTGATAAAGCATCTGCTGCATTCAGTGCTTTATCCGATTCAAAAAACAGATTGAAAGGCAACCTTCCGGAGGCTGAGCAGCACAGACAAGAGATTCTTAACCTGATCAAATCCATTGAGAATACGCTGTCTCTGGCAGAACAGAGCAGAAAGACCCTTAACCAATCGGTTCCAAAGGCTGTGCAGTTGAGCCTTGAAATCTGTCAGAGCTTAAGGGAAATTGAAGCTCAATCCCCAAAAAGAAAAGAGCTCCTTTACAATATCGGATTAAAACGTCAGACCCTTAACGAAATGCTGTCAAACGGAAGACGAAGCAAAGATAGCTATGTTTCTGCAATCCGGACGACAAAAAACCAGATCGATGAGATCGAAAAGAAACTCACTGCCATCAACAAGCTCATTGATCCCTCAAAAGACCGTCTGGATGATGGCGCCATACTCGATCATCTGATTGAAGCGGATATTGCAGGCGTGGCAGCCAAAGATAATGCCGACACCATAAAAGGGATTATTACGGATGCCAAAATTGAATATGTAAAAGGAAAATCCATTATTGAAAACAGGCTAAAAAAGTCTGAAAACAAAAAAGATCTGGAAAGAATGGATAAGCTGATGGAGCGTATCCACAAAGCCGATGAAAAAGCCCAAGGCCTGGTTTCGTCCCTGGAAGGAAAACTTGAGAAGATAAACAAAGACCTTCAATCCATGAGCCGTGAGATTCAGGAAATCAACGGGAACATTGATAGGCTTTTAAAACAGGTCCGGGAAGCTTCGACCGCCAAAATGGAATTATCCCAAAAGACCACAGCGCTTGAGGCCGGTCGACCTGCTGTGGAAAATGATCTGTCCGAACTGGAAAGCGCTGCGCTGGATGCAGATGTCTGCGCCGAATCAGCTCAAAACGAAGCTCAAAATGCAGATCAAGCCGCCAATCAAAACAGAAACCGGATCAATGAGAAATGCAACCAGCTCACACAGCTCCTCAATGATGCCGGGCAAAGAGGGGATTATCAAACCTATGGCAGTCTTTTAAATCAATACCGGGATTGTGATCACTTTGCTGAGGCTCAGTCCATTTACAACCGCATGACCCAAAATCTGAACAACCAATACTGCAATGATCTCTTAAACCGGTTAAACGATGCCCAGTCTAGAAGAGATATCGCTGCCTATGGGGCTTTACTGAACCAGGCGGCCAATTGCTCATTCTATGATCAAGCCCTCAACATTTATGATGGGATGAAAAATCAGCAGAGTGCACAGGCCCTCAACGCCTTTCTTGGCGGAATGGCGCAGATACTGGCTCAGCAGAACAGGGGCGCTCCGCCGCCTCAACCTCCGCCCAGGTCTGTAACACCGCCGCCGCCCATTGTAAGACCTCCCCCGGTAATCAATCCGCCGCCGGGCAATGGCCCCCAGGTCACAACCGGGGGTGGCGGCGGCATGACCAAGACAGACTGCGAGAAAAAGTTCTGCCCGGTCTGTGCCACGGGCGGCAGCGTGGATCTCCTGGGTGTATCGGTAAATAAGCAATGCAATGACTGCAGGATAAAATTCAAGACCCAGATAGAAGATTGCATGCGGGGCGGTGTTTCCGTCAACAGGCCCGATGCCAGCATGTCCCAGTTTAATGACTACCGGGTTCTCAAATGCAAGGTGCCAGTCACAGACAACACCGGACGCATCGTTCAATACCGGGTATTTTATGAATTTGCAGGGCAAAGCAGAAAATACCCGTCCGGTGCAGACTGTGCCGCCATCGGGAACAGCGGCACATGGGAACAATGTATAGATCTTGCAAGACAATACAACATGAGGGATGATACAAAGTATAATGTTCAACCTTAACCTCAAAAGGAGTGATCATGCAGATGGTTTGCCATGAAAAAACATTCATATTGATTTTAATATATTTTCTTATAACAGCATCTTCTGCTTTTGCCGCAGGTTCCGGAACAGTAAAACAGGTTAATGCCGATGAAGTAACGATTGAACTGGAACAGGGAGAGACACAGAAAGACGACCTTGTGCGCATCGTCCATATCACGGGAAGCGGTATGGAGATTGAAGCCGGTACATGGGTCGTGATATCGGTTTCCCAAAAAACCATTACTGCTTCCATGCTAAATAAAAAAGTATCCCCCAGACCCGGAATGAAGGCCATCTTTATGCCGGCACAGGACAAAAAAACAGGACCGCGCCCACCTGAAACAAAAGCGGAAGAACCGGCCGCTTCCACATCCAGCCCTGCTACAAAAGAGCTTGAGGCATCAGCGGCCAAAGGAGATAGCGAAGCCCAGTTCAAACTCGGATGGATTTATTTTCATGGACTGGAAGGAAAAAAAGATTTACCCTTGGCGTTTTCCTGGTTAAAAAAGGCAGCAGATCTGGGTCATCCTGATGCACAGAATTTTGTCGGGTTTTTGTATGACAATGGGCTCGGAGTAAACAAAGATCAAGCCCAGGCGGTTGTCTGGTTCAAAAAAGCCGCAGATCTGGGGCACGTTGTTGCCCAGAAAAATCTGGGATGGATGTATCAGAATGGCTTCGGAATTCCGCAAGACCTGACCCAGGCTGTTTTCTGGTATAAAAAAGCTGCTGAAAAGGGCTTTGCCATGGCTCAGGACAGCCTGGGGTGGATGTGCCAAAATGGGATAGGGATGCCCGTAGATTATAATCAAGCTGTTTTCTGGTATAAAGCGGCGGCCGAGCAGGGAGATGCTAATGCACAAAATAATTTAGGCAATATGTTTTATTCCGGGTATGGTGTAAACCAGGATTTAGCACTGGCCATGACCTGGTTTCAAAAATCTGCGGATCAGGACAACCCATATGCCCAGTTTAACCTGGCCAACATGTTTTTGTATGGAAATGGGGTCCCCCCTGACAGGGCCAAAGCCGTTATGTGGTATAAAAAATCAGCAGCCAAAGGGAACCAGGGCGCCATCAATGAACTTTCAAAACTGGGAGAATGCTGGTAAAGAGGACAGCTTTCCCTATGATGGAGAATAAAGACATGTTTGAAAAACTCAAAGGATATGCTGAAAACGGAAAAGGCAGAAGGCTGCTCAATGCATTGAATATGAGAGGCAATACATTGACTTCTTTTGAGCTGGATGAGGTGTTGAAAATTTATCGTGAAATTGGTTTGCTAAAAGAAGTAGAGATTTTAAAGCAGAGAAGGGGGATTTTAAGGGATGACCAATATGACGACCTGGCCGAAGCGGTCAGGGGAAATTGTTGTTCTGAAAAATATGATGATTTTACAGTTTCATTAAGAAATCTGTTGACCAGCGGGATCAAGATGAATCCTGCCAATATGAAGGAGACGCCCCATGGGCCTGCTCAACCTGCTGCTGAATGACCCGTTTTCATTTATCCTTATCGCCATACCGCTCTTGTATGCCATTATTTTTCATGAGCTGGCGCATGGCTGGACAGCCAATCGCATGGGTGATCCCACAGCCAGGCTGCTCGGCCGCCTGAGCCTCAACCCGCTCAAACATCTCGACCCAATGGGCACCCTTATGCTCTTTATATTCGGATTCGGCTGGGCAAAGCCGGTGCCGGTTAATTTCAACCTGCTGCATGACCGGCGCAAAGGGATGGTCATTGTTTCCGCCGCCGGGATCATTACCAATATGCTGCTGGCATTTATCGCCCTTTTTCTGGACCGCCTGATGTCTTTTTCACCATCCGGCATCTTTGCACAGCTTCTTTATTATTTTGCCAGGATCAATATCATGCTGGCTGCTTTTAATTTAATCCCCCTGCCACCCCTGGACGGATCGAAAATTCTCATGGGCTTTGCATCGCCAAGACTTCAAAACCAGCTTTTCCGCCTTGAGCGGTATGGATTTTTTATTATTATCGGGCTGTTGTATTTAGGCGTTCTGGACCCTGTAATCCGCTTTTTTGAATGGGGGATTCTTTTTGTCATCAAGTTGCTGTTGCCCTGAAGAAATTGGTTTAGAGCGCTTCAACCGGTAAATAAAAGGAGGTTGATGATGGGTGCTTATCGAGTCTCAATTGCCCTGATTGCTTTAATCGTAATTCAGCTGGCTTTTTTTATTGCCGTTATTGTGGAAGAACAGCATCAGCGAACCTACGAAGCCATGACGACGGCATCAAAGATGGCATCAATTACACGCTCGACAACGGATGATTTTTTTGACCGGTATTTGTCAATTTTTGATACTTTGAAAAGCATTGATTGTATTACCCGACAAGATCAAGCTTCTTCAAACCAAATTTTACACCGTCTTAATAATAAATACCCAGAGATCGTTAATTTTGCAGCCGTAAAAAAAGACGGGGATTTTTTTGCTTCCGGCAAACCCATGCCGGAGGGGAAGATTCCGAATATCAATCACCTTGAATTTTTTCAACGCATTATGGCAGGACAGAAACTGGTGATCATGCAACCCCATTTCGGGCCGATCAGCAAAGAACTTGTCACGGGAATAGTGGTCCCCTTAGAAGATGAAACCGGACAAATCAACGGCATCATCGGGGTGTCAATACAGTTTCAGGCATTGATCGACCGCTGGAAAAAAATTATTGCAGATTCCGGCATTCTGATGATGGTGCAGGACGAAAAAGGAACCCGCCATTATATTTCTCCGGAGTTGGGAAAAATGGATAAAAATTTTTTAAATTCGATTCTGTCAGCTCCTTCAAAAAATATACATTTCATGGAGATGACCTATGTTTTGGACACCAGCACACACCCTGAAAGCAAATTCGTTTTTTCAATTTTTGTTCCGGCCCACAGCGATCTGATGGATCTGGTCACATCGAGGAAAGACTTGATCTTTCTTTTTTTATTGATGGTGATTACCATTGGAACACTGGGAATATGGTTTTACCAGGAAAGGCAGTGGATATTTAGATTAAAAAGGGAACAAGATAAACTTCGTCGCAATGAAGAACAATTCAGGGCAGTGGTGGATAATTCCGCAGATGCAATCGGTGTTTCCAAACAGGGTATTCATGAGTTTGTAAATCCGGCATATTTGGAAATGTTCGGTTATCAGCACACGCAGGAGTTGATTGGAAAATCTATTTTGCCGCTGATCGCACCCCATCAAAGAGAAAGAATTATAAAAAAAATCTCAGACAGGACAGAAGGCAATTTTACAGAACCCCATTATGAAACAAAAGGCCTGAAAAAGGATGGGACAGAGTTTGATATGGAAGTTACCGTGGCCCAATATGGTCTTGAAAATGATAGAAAAACCCTGGTCATTCTTCGTGATATCACTGAACGCAACCGGCTCGAAGAACTGCTGCGGCAATCTCAGAAGATGGAAGCCATCGGAACCCTTGCAGGAGGCATTGCCCATGATTTTAACAATATCCTGCATCCCATTATCGGGTTTGCTGAAATGCTTCAGGAAGACCTTCCAAAAGACAGCCCCGAGCAAAAAAGCATTGTCGAAGTGCTTCATGCAGCCTTGAGAGCAAAAGATCTTGTCAAACAGATTTTGGCATTCAGCCGGCAAAGCGATCATGAGTTTAAACCGGTCAGGCTTCAATCCGTACTTAAAGAGGCCCTGATACTCCTTAAAGCTTCAATCCCAAAAACAATCGATATTCAAACAGATATAGATTCCGATTGCGGCATGGTGATTGCCGATCCCACCCAACTCCACCAGATCATTATGAATCTTGCTACAAATGCGTATCATGCCATGGAGAACTTTGGCGGACAATTAAACATAAGTCTCAAACAAATTGAAATTGAATCAAAGCCCTTAGATCTTTTGGATTTTATCCCCGGCAACTATGCATTGCTGAAGATAATGGATACAGGTATAGGCATCGAAAAAGAAATAATGGATAAAATCTTTGACCCGTATTTCACTACAAAGGAGACAGGCAAAGGAACCGGCTTGGGACTTTCCGTGGTTCAGGGGATTATCAAAAGCTGCCATGGGTATATTCAGATTTTCAGTGAACCGGATAAAGGGACCGAAGTTCATGTATACCTGCCGATAATGAAAAAAGAGAAAAGACATATCAGCCCTGATCTTTTTCCGGAATCACCCCGGGGCGGCTCGGAAAAAATTCTTCTGGTGGATGACGAAGAAATGATCATTGCAATGGAAAAACAGATGCTTGAACGGCTTGGATATCAAGTGACAACCCGAACCGGAAGTATTGAGGCGCTTGAGGCATTCAAAGCAAATCCCGGTAATTTTGATTTAATTATCACGGATATGACCATGCCCAATATGACAGGAATCCAGCTTGCGAATAAAATTAAACATATAAGATCTGATATTCCTGTTATTATCTGTACAGGTTTCAGCAATCAGATCAATGAGGAAACCTGTAAAAAGTTGGGTATTCAGGGTTATGTGATGAAACCTGTCATAAAAAGGGAAATTGCCAGGACCATTAGAGAGGTTTTGGAAGGCTAAGCAAGAGCTTTGAAAAACATCATTGAATATTTTTCAAAGCTCTCAAAGCCATCATAGCCAGTGTGTGAGGGGCATTTAACTTCCAAGCCCCTCGATCCGAACCGCACAGACCTTTGTTGCAGGCGTTTTTGCCACGGGGTCCAACTCGCAGCAGGTCAGCAGGTTGGTAGGGGTTTCGGAAAAATGGAAAGTCATGGACACCGTCCCCGGAAGGCATGTATCCGTAATCTTCGCCTTTACATCCACTTTTCCCCGCCGGGACGTCACCTGAACCATCTGGCCGTCTGTTACCCCCATCCGGGAAGCATCATCCGGGTGTATTTTCAACAGTTCTTCGGTTCCCAGGACATTAAGTCCGTAGACTCTGCGCGTCATGGTGCTATGAAAATGATACAGCCTGCGGTCCGTGGTCAGAAGCAGGGGATATTCCGGATCAGTCTCTTCACCCGGTTTCCGGTAGACCAGGGGTTTAAATTTTCCTTTGCCGCTGGCTGTGCCGAATTTTTCAGCATGCAGAAACGGAGTACCCGGATGATCTTCTGACTGGCAGGGCCATTGGATACCGCCTTTTTCCAGCCGAGCATAGGTGATGCCCTTGTAGGCAGGGATAAGCGAAGATATCTCTTTCATAATTTCTTCGGAACTTGAGAAATCAAAGCCTTTCCCACCCATGCGTTTGGCCAATTCACAGGCTATCCACCAGTCCGGTTTGGCACCTCCTACCGGTTCTACAGCCTTGCGCACCCGCTGAACCCTGCGTTCCGTATTGGTAAAGGTGCCGTCCTTTTCTGCAAAGGTGGCCCCCGGCAGGACAACATCCGCCAGCATTGCGGTTTCCGTTAAAAAAATGTCCTGTACGACCATAAAATCCACTTTTTTCATGGCTTCAATGGCATGGCTGGAATTGGCTTCACTCAGAACCGGGTTTTCACCGACCAGATAAAGCGCGTTGATATTGCCGTCATACATGGCATCAAATATCTCGGTATGGGTTCGACCGGGTTTGTCGTTTAATTCTACCCCCCAAGCCGATTCAAATTTTGTCTTGGCTTCAGGGGAAGTGACTGCCTGATACCCCGGATAAACATTGGGCAGGCAGCCCATATCGCAGGCGCCCTGAACATTATTCTGCCCTCTGAGGGGATTCACCCCGGACGAAGGCTTGCCGATATTGCCTGTTAACAATGCCAGGTTGCTGATGGCCAGGACATTGTCCGTACCGTGAATATGTTGGGTAATGCCCATGCAATAGATGATGGAGGCAGGTGTTTGAGTCGCATAAATCATAGCGGCTTTGATGATTTTATCTTGCGGCACGCCTGTAATCTTTTCCACCGTCTCCAAATCAAAATTTGCCAGGGATTTCTCAAAATCCTCAAAATCCTCACACCGGCTCTCGATAAAGGATTTATTGTGAAGCCCTTCGTCCAAAATCACCCGCATCATCCCCATCAGCAGGGCCGTATCTGAACCGGGCTTGTGCTGAAGGAAAACATCGGCGAATTTGCAAAGTTCGATTTCCTTGGGATTGATGACGATGAGCTTGGCACCTCTTTGGCGCACGGCATCCTTTACCTGCAAGGCAACAATGGGGTGGGTTTCGGTGGTGTTGGTGCCGACGGCTAAAATTGCCGAGGCCCCGCCAATTTCACTGATTTGGTTTGTCATTGCTCCGCTTCCCAGAGAAGTGGCCAGACCGGCCACGGAAGGAGCATGTCAGAGTCGTGCGCAGTGGTCTATATTATTGGTGCCCATAACGGATCGCGTAAACCGCTGCAGAATATAATTGTCCTCGTTTGTGGCCTTGGCCGAAGAGATGGCGGCAAACTTTTCTCCTTTGTTTTTGGAAAAAGTTGTGGCTACCAGATCCAGGGCCTCATCCCAGCCCACCTTGACAAACTCGCCGTTTCGTTTCACCAGCGGGGAAGTCAGGCGTTCGGGATGATTTACGTATTTGTAACCGAACCGGCCCTTGACACAAAGCCTGCCTTTGTTGGCCAGGCTGCTCACATCTCCCCGGGCGCTGACCAGCTGATTGTCGCGTACTCCCAGCACCAGACCACATCCGCAACCACAGAAAGAACAAACCGTTCTTACCTGGTGTGTCGGGTTCTGGGCGCCTTTTTCGGTTAATGCGCCCACCGGGCACCGGACAATGCACTCACCACATGATTCACAATTGGATTCCAGCCGTGATTTATCACCAAAACCGGCAATTTTTGTACCCATACCCCGGTGAACAAAATCAATGGCCTGGACATTTTGAATCTCTTCGCAGGTGCGCACACAAATGCCACATAGCACACACCGGTTGGGATCAAAATTGAAAAACGGATTGGATTCGTCAATGGCCATTTTTTTGGGCCTGGGCTTTAGCCGCTGCAGCCGTTTTTTGTTGAGGCCGATATGATCGGCCACCCGCTGCAATGCGCACTTGGTGTTCTGAAAACAGGCAAGACAGTCGGTGTCGTGGTCTGCTATGAGCAATTCCAGGTTTATCTGTCTTGATTTATTGATTTCCGGAGTTTCGGTTCGGACAACCATTCCGTTCTTGACCGGTGTTTTGCAGGAGATTGCTGTCTTCGATCCATCAATTTCCACAAGGCAAAGTCTGCAGGCACCCACAGGATTTAAGTCACGATGATGACACAGATGTGGAATATAAATGCCTTTTCTAAGCGCTGCCTCTAGTATGGTCATGCCGCTGTCGGCCGTAACCGGCTGGCCGTTAATTATGAGTTCGATTTTTTGAGTCACTAGTTACCTCCTTCATTTAAACGTCCCGGAACGCATTCAACGGCTCTATATTTTGTCGGACATTTCTCAAAGCACATACCACATCGAATACATTTGGTTTGGTCCAAAATATGAACCTGCTTTTTTTCTCCAAAAATAGCTTCGGTGGGGCAGGCTTTAGCACAGATCGTACATCCTTTGCACTTATCGGCAAGGATGCGGTACGAAATCAGCTCCTTGCATGCCAGGGCCGGACAGCTTTTTTGATTGACATGGGCTTCATATTCATCCCTGAAATATTTGATCGTCGTCAAAACCGGATTGCCCGCGCTTTGTCCCAGGCCGCAAAGTGAGCCGGAATTCACCGCTGCTCCCATCTGCTCAAGCAGATCGATATCGCCGGGTTGCCCTTTTCCTTTGGTAATGTCCTCCAAAAGGTTTAACATCTGCTTTGTGCCGAGTCTGCACAGGGTGCATTGTCCACAGGATTCTTTTTGGGTGAAATCCAGGAAATAACGGGCAATGTCAACCATACAGGTGCTGTTATCCATAACCACCATGCCGCCGGAGCCCATCATTGAACCGGCGGACAACAGTGAATCGTAGTCCACTGGCGTATCCAGAAAAGACGCCGGAAGGCAGCCACCGGATGGGCCTCCCGTCTGAACAGCCTTGAATTCCTTTCCGTCGAGAACGCCTCCGCCGATGTCGTAGATGATTTCCCGCAGCGTGATCCCCATGGGGACCTCAATCAAACCGCAGTTTTCCACATTGCCTGTCAGGGCAAAGACAGCCGTTCCCTTGCTTTTCTCGGTTCCGATACCCGCAAGCCACGCCCCGCCACGGTTGATAATACGAGGGACATAAGCAAATGTTTTGACATTGTTCAGCAAGGTCGGCTTGTCAAAAAGCCCTTCTTCGGTTGTGCGCGGTCTTGGTGAAGCCTTCGGCATCCCCCTTTTGCCTTCTATGGACAAGGTCAGGGCTGTTGATTCACCGCAAACAAACGCTCCGGCGCCCTGAAAAATCTCTATCTCAAAATTGAAATCCCTGCCCATTATCCCGTCACCGAGAAAATTTTGCTCCCGCGCCTGTTGAATGGCGATTTGAAGGCGTTTAACAGCCAAAGGATATTCCGCCCGCACATAGATATAGCCTCTTTGCGCTCCTACCGTGTATCCGGCAATAATCATACCCTCCAGCACGGCGTGAGGATCGGCTTCCAGGACAGAGCGATCCATGAACGCACCCGGGTCGCCTTCGTCGGCATTGCACACAACAAATTTTTCCTTGCCTTTGGCCTGCAGGCAGGCCTCCCATTTCCGTCCGGCAGGAAAGCCGCCGCCGCCTCTTCCGCGCAAGCCGGATGTTTTGATCTCGGCGATCACATCGGTCGGCTTCATATTAAGAACCTTTTCAAGTCCGCTGTAACCGTCATGGGCGATATAGTGGCCGATATTGGTGGGATCAATGATGCCGCAGTTGCTGAAAAGTTCTCTTGCCTGGGACTTGAAAAAAGAAGTTTCCATCAGAGCATCAATTCCGTCTATCTTCGCTTCCCCAAGCGTCCCAAAAGCGTATTGCGGCGACGGATCATCATTGATGATATAATTTTCAACGAGCTCAACCGCCATTTTTCCGGTCACATTTCTGTATAAAATGTGTGGCCGGCCGGGTTTGGCTATATTGATAAGCGGTTCGGCAAAACAGGGGCCAAAACACCCCACTTCAATGATGTTCGCTTCAATGCCTCTTTTTTGAAACTCGTCCTGAAAGGCTTGTTTAACCCCTAACGCACCGGCAGAACGGCCGCAGGTCGCCGCCCCAATGTAGATGGTCGGTATTTTGCTCTGCTGCAATGCATTCCATTCATCCTCTGCACGTTTTTTTCTGTCAATGAACTTCATCTGTTCTCTCCTTAACAAAAAATTCCGCCATTTTTTTGGGGGTCAATTTGGCTTCTACATCATCATTTATCATCATGCATGGGGATAGAGCGCAACATCCGATACAGGCTGCCGTTTTTAAAGTGTATTCGAGGTCTTTGGTGGTTTCCCCTTCCTTTATGTCCAACAGCTGCTCAACTTCCTCCAGAATCTTCTGGGCTCCCCGAACATGACAGGCTGTCCCTCTGCAAATCGTAACCTTATTTTTCCCCATGGGAGTGAATCTGAATTGCTCATAAAATGTTGCCACCCCGTAAACACGGCTTTCCGGAATGCCGACAAATCTTGCGACTTCGCGCATTGCGGTTTCCGGAAGATAGCCGAACACACCTTGAACTTGTTGTAAAATGGGAATCAATTCGATGTTCTTGCCTTCATAGCAAGATAAAATTTTTTCTAACCCTTCTTCCATTATACCCCCTTTATTTACCGCTTCTCCTATGCTTATCAACCCTGCCGGTGTTGTCTTCTTCGATCATGCGTCTCTTCTTTTTAAAATCTGATAAGAAACCGCGTTTTTAATGGCAAAATATAGTGGAAATAACATAGTGGGTCAAGCACAATCTGATCACTTCAATTTATTGCAAACGGCACAAAGACAACGGAGGATCTTGACAATTTTCATAAATTTAAATACAACCCGGTTAAACATGTAAACGGAGGATGATGATGCGTTATTTGATGATAGTGTTTCTGATTTTTAGTACATCCATGGCATTTGCTGCAGAGGACATTGCCGCCACCTATAAATACAAGGACGGCACTACATCCACTGTTGTGACAAGGGACAGCCAACATGTCCGGATGAATATCTCCCCGGAAGATTATATGCTGCTGCACAAAGACACTGTATACTCAGTTTCAAAAGAAGATAATGGGAAATGGATGGTCATGGACATGAGCCAGATGAAAACCATGTCATCAGGGGGGATTTCTGGCCTCATGGCAGGCGGAAAAACTCCCATGGCTGCACAAAACAAAGAAGAGTCTGTCAAATATGAAAAAACCGGAAAAAAAGAACAGATCGCAGGATATTCGGGTGATGTATATAATGTGAAAATCACGGAGGGAGGCAAGCTGGTAAGACAGGATGAAATGGTCTTATGCAGCCATGATGACCTGAAGAAAGTGAACGATGCCTGGATGGTCATTTCCTCAAAGATGGGAATGCTCATGGGTGAACAGACAGCCGGAAGTCTTGAAAAAGCAATAAAGGAAGCCAAGGCTGCAGGTTATGGCGGGATGCTGAGATATGGGGATGAGATGAAGCTTGAGAGCCTGAAAAAAAAATCCCTTGATGATTCAACCTATGAGATACCGCCCGGCGCAGAAATCGTGAACCTCGGCCCAATGCCGGCTATGCCCAAAGGGATGTCGATGCCCAATATGCCGAATATGCCCAAAGGGATGTCAATACCTACCAACTAAGAATCTGCTGGTTCACAAAGTCAGGGTTGTGTTCAATTGGGGGATCACGACTCTGGTTTTTGGGTGATGTTTTTTCACACCATCGACAAACGCATTGATATCAACGGTTTTTGAAATCGGCGGAAAAAAACTGTCATAATGATGGGGAATTACAATGGCCGGTTTCAGATGCTTCACATAGGATAGGCCGATCTTGCAAATATCTGAATGGCCCTGCAAAGGGAGCATCAGGATATCGACGGGGATATCCCCCATTCTTTCAAGCTCTTCTGGAGAAGACCCGACGCTGCCGAAAAACCGGATGACCCGATCTTCAATATAAAAAAGCCAGCTTAAAACCTGACCGCAGGGAAAATTGCGGATCAGGGGCAGGTATCTGAAAAAACGGAGATTGATTTTCATGAGCGTGGAAAGCACCAAGGACAGATCAAACCGGACATGCCTGCTGAAAATGGCCTGGGCTGTGAATTCCGGAAATTTAAAACCCATTCCGTCCAAAAGAACGGTCTTAATTTTTTGTTTATCCGTACCGCTTCTTACCATATAATCCGCAACCGTATCTGAGCCATAAATGTCGGCGCCTGTCTGAAAAGCAATCTGAGGGATATCCAGGATATGATCAAAATGGCCGTGGGAGACGAATATTGAAGATGCAGTCTTAATATCGGCTGGGGCCAGGTTCTGCTTTGGAATTGATTTGGAATTACGGGAAAGATAAGGGTCAATCAAAAATACGGTTTTCCCCGTTGAAATCTGAAATCCTGCGGTGCCAAGCCACATAATTTCCATGACAGACTCCTTTTTCTTGATGACGGGTGTTAAAAAAGCCCTGATATCCGGTTAAATTCCCCAAAACTATTGATTTATATCTGAGAAATCTCTATAGAACCCTAAAGAACCTTTATAATGAAAAAGGATATGATTAACTCCATAATATAATTTTGAGAATGACGCAAAAAAATATTTTTGAAAAGATAAAACAGTCTAAAAACCTTCCCCAGCTTCCCCAAGTCATGCTCAGACTGATTAAAGCCTGCAACAATGAAAAAACATCCATTGAAGAACTGACGACCATTATTTCCACAGACCCTTCCCTTGTATCCCGTCTCCTGCAGATTATCGGGTCCCCTTATGTCAATCTGCCAAAGGAAGTGAACAGCATCAAAACCGCTGTGGTTTATCTTGGCATCGATACCATCCGCAATATTGCCATCAGCACTTCTGCCATGCATTTTTTCAAGATGTCAAAGGCGGTCAAAACCTTTGATAGTATAGCATTCTGGTATCATTCGTATAAATGTGCCGTAATTGCAAGACAAATCGCTGAAGAAAACGGGTATTCCAACCCGGATGAATTTTTTCTGGCAGGACTGCTCCATGATATCGGCAGACTGGTATTAATACAGAATTTTCCAGAGGATTATAAAACCATTCTTGAGACCTCGGATACCGAAAAACAGATTCTTTTGTCTGAAATAAAACTGTTTGATACCGATACCCCTCAGGTCAGTGCCTGGCTTTTCACCCAATGGAACCTGAACCCACTGATCTCGGATGCGGTTCTTTTTATTAATGAAAGCATTGACCAGATTGAAAGTGCGCTTTCACATGTAAAAATCCTTTACATCTCAAATATTCTTGCAAAAACCGATGCTCTTCAAAAAATCCCTGAAATTGCCGGGCTGACGGATATCCCCGGGGCAAAACTGGAACAGATCGCACATTCGGCAGAAGAAGAAGTCACCCATATCTCAAAAAGCATTGGCATTGACTTGCATGAAGGCAAGGAAAACACTTATGAGGAGTCCATCACTGCCGAAATAAAGGATTTATCCCTTTTTTTCGGAACGTTGCAGAATCTCTTGCAGGCAAAAGATGTGGATTCTGTCCTGGATATCACACAAACCGGGCTCAAAATCCTTTTTCATGTTTCACGGGTGTTTTATTTTCTCCTGGATGAAAAAAAAGCCATTTTAACCGGATTTTGCAGCAGCAAGGACAAATCCCATAAAATCATCCGGAGCATTGCCATCCCCTTGTCCGGAAAATCGAGTCTTCCTGTAATCTGTCTCCATGAACAGGAAGTTCAAAACAGTTTTAAAAAAGAGGCCTCAAGAAAGCCTGCCATTTCCGATCATCAGATCATCCGCCTCCTTGAAACCGAGGGCATGTATTGTGTTCCCATTTATTCATCCGACAAGGCGTTAGGGGTCATGGTGCTGGGGGTGGATGAAAAAACAGCAAAAGATCTGGATAATAATAAGGGCCTGTTAAAACTTTTTTCAAAACAGGCGGGCATCTGTCTTCAGAGCATCAATTTTTATAATGACTATGCACTTCATGTTCATGAAAAAAAGATGGAAGCCTATGCCACACTGACCGATAAAGTGATCCATGAGATTAACAACCCTATATCCATCATAAAAAATTATATTGAAACCCTGGGGTTGAAACTGCCGGACAAGCACCCGGCCCAGACCGAGCTTTCCGTCATCGGAGAGGAAATGAGCCGGGTCGCAGGCCTTTTGGACAGGCTCAGAAATTTTTCACGACCGAAGATAGAAGGCTTTGAGCTGATCGACCTGAACCAGCTCTGCCAAAGCATGCTGGACATCCTGAAAAAATCCATTCTCATGCCAAAACAGATCGAAGCCTCCCTCAGCATTGACCCTGAGCTACCGAAAATAAAAACAGATCCCAATGGGTTAAAGCAGATCCTGATCAATCTGATTAAAAACGCAGCCGAGGCCCTGGACAGAGGGGGGAAAATAATAGTCTCCACCCGGTTTCTGGCAGAATCGGCAAAAATCATGATTGATGAGAAAAAAAGGATCCCGGGGAGTATTGAACTTGAAATTGCCGATAATGGGCCCGGAATCGATGAAAAGATCCGGGAAACCCTGTTTGAACCTTATACAACAACAAAAACCGGGACTTCCAACTCAGGACTCGGGCTTTCCATTGTCCATTCCATTGCAAAGGAATTGAACGGCCGCATCCGCTGCCAGTCGGAAAAGGGAAAAGGAACCCGGTTTATCATCAGCCTTCCGGTCAATTCATCAAAAAAACAGATGGACGGGCAAGCATAATTGCAGCAACACAGTAAAATACCGCCGCCGGGTCCGGCCGAAGCCTTGAAGACCGGTGAAATCATGGTCAAGGAAGGCCTGATCCGTCTTGACGACATTGATGCGGTGCTTTCCATTCAAAAAAAACGGCAGGATTCGGCAAGCCTTGAAAAAAAACGCCTGTTTGGAATGGTTCTCTGTGATCTGAATCTGATTACGCCCTTGGATAATTATTTTGTTCTTCATAAATATAAAAAGCTCATATCCATTCCGTCTGCCCTGGTTCAAAAAAAAATGATGCCCCGGGACCTGGTGATGAAACTCATAAAAGAATCGCAGGATCAAGGAATTCCGTTTATCAGCTTTCTGATGAATAAAAAAACGGTTTCCGCCGCCGCCATGCAGACTTTATTGTTTGATCTGTTTCATATCCCTTTCAGATCCATCAGTGATTTTATTTTTAACGATGCTGACAGGAATATTCTGATCAAGGTACTCAGCAAACCCACCTCCATGGAAAAAAAGATTCTTCCCCTCATGATCAAAAACAATACCCTGCTGTTTGGTATTACCGATCCTGAAAATATCCTGTTCATTCATCAATTAAATGACCAATTCCCTCAATACCGGTTCAAGGCCATGTTCATCCCGTTTTCAGGGTTTACCTGGTTTTACAGGATCATCTACGAAGGGATTGCCGCCGTGCCTGAAAAACAGTTTCTGGATCTTTCTCTTTTGCTGAATTTTAAGACTTCCATCCAGGACCCTGAAAAAGAGAAAGATTCCATTTTATCCCTTTATCACCGGTATGAACAGCTCCGGCTTTTGACACAAAACCCCAAACGCGGAAATCTTCAGAATGAATTTATTGAATTTATCAGGCTTCATCATAAAAACCTTATGACAACATATCAAAGCCACAGCATTGAATATTCTTTTAAAAAGGATGAAACCGGTGTCAAGGTTATGGCATTTCCGGAAAAATAGGTAATCGCCCATGTCCAGAATCATTACCATTACCAGTGGAAAGGGCGGTGTCGGAAAAACCAGCATCAGCCTCAATCTTTCACTTGCCTTGGCTGCTGAGGGGTTTAAAGTCTGTATTTTTGACGCGGATCTCGGGCTTGCCAATGTGAATATCCTTACGGGAATCTATCCTAAAAAGGATCTGGAATCCGTCATCTCAGGGCAGTCCAGCTTAACCGACATCCTGATCCGGGACTACCAGGGCATTGATATTATTCCGGGAAGCTCCGGTGTTGAAAAGCTGGCCGACCTGACCCGGACTGAGACAGGAACGCTGATCAGAGCATTCCTGGATCTTGAAGCCTATGATTTTTTCATTTTTGATACCTCGGCCGGGATTTCATCCCAGGTTATTTCCTTTTGCATGGCCTCCCACGAAATCATCCTGGTGGTCACCACCGAACCCACTTCCCTGACCGATGCCTATTCCTTGCTCAAAGTCCTATCAAAATACAAATATGATTGCCCCGTCAGGGTCATTGTCAACCAGGCCGCATCAGGCAAGGCCGCACAAAAAGCCTATGCAAGCTTAAAGCAGACCGTCAGCCGGTTTCTTTCCCTAAAAACAGAACCCCTGGGCATCATTGCATCGGATAAAAATGTCAGGGCTTCGGTGATTTCCCAGACTCCTTTTTTTATCCTTTTTCCCGATACCCCTGCCTCAAAATGTATTTCCGCCATTGCTGAAAAACTGATCAAAAACCAGGGGAAAACAGCTGATTTACCTGTGGAACTTTTCTGGGACAGCTGTTTAGCTTTTTTAGCAACCCATCACCCCCGAAAAAATGAAAAAACAAAGAAAAAGGAAAAACCGAACATTGAAATGGAAGCCGACACCCGGGAAAAACTCTCCCAAATGGAATCAAAGCTATCTTTTTTGGTAAAAGAAATAGGCCATATCCGGCAATTTCTTGAAACCCATCTGAGGGTGACAAACCCAAAAAAGATGTCGGCCTGTGCCGAGCCTGAAGAAATTTTTCTTGATTTTGAATCCTGGCTCAAAGAAAAACAAGGTCAACACTGAATCCTTATTTGACAAGGCATTTGAAACATGATAATTGCCAAAGCGCAACCAATGCGTCATGATGGTCGGATGAGCCCGTCATGAAGACACCAAAATAATAATCGGGGGTAAGATGAAATCAGGATGGATCGGGATACTGGCTGTTTTATGTATTGCAACACTGGCTATTGCAGCAGACGGCAAATTGTTCAAAACCGAGAAAGACAAGATCAGCTATATCATCGGAATGAACATGGGAAACCGTTTTAAAAAAGATGCCATTGATGTCAATACCGACATGCTCATGAAAGGATTTAAAGATGCCCTGTCAGGCGCAAAACCAATGCTTTCCGATGAGGAAATAACATCAGCCATGACCCTGTTTCAGCAGGAAATGATGGCAAAACAGGCGGAGAAACTAAAAGTGATCGGTGAAAAAAACAAAAAGGCAGGAGAAACCTTTCTTGCAGATAATAAAAAGAAAGACGGGGTCGTCACCTTAAAAAGCGGTCTTCAATATAAGATCATCACGGAAGGAACCGGTAAGATGCCCAAGGAGACGGAGACAGTAACAACCCATTATCGCGGCTCACTGGTGGACGGCACTGAATTTGACAGCTCTTATAAGCGGGGCGAGCCGGTAACCTTTCCCGTCAATGGCGTGATAGCAGGCTGGACCGAAGCGCTCCAGCTCATGAAAGCAGGCTCCAAATGGCAACTCTTTATTCCTCCCGACCTCGGTTATGGCGAAAACGGCCCAGAACCCATAGGACCCAATTCAACCCTTATTTTTGATGTTGAACTGATATCGGTTACGGAATAAGAAGATGATGGAGTAAAAACCATGCATCGCATCATGATTCATCCGGCCTCCTACGAAACCTGCCGGGAAGCCGTTGATCATGCCTTTGCGCTTTTTCCCCAAAAAATCACCGGGAAAAAAGTAGTCATAAAACCCAATGTGCTCCGGACATCCAAAGCTGAGGAGCACATTGTCACAAACCCCGCATTGCTGAGGGCGGTGGTTGAAAAAATTGAAAGCCTGTCTCCGGCAGAGCTTATCGTGGGAGATAACCCCGGGTTGTTTAGCTATGGGGACAATGAAAACAGTTTTGAAAAAACAGGATTGATGGCCGCGGCAAAGGGCTATTATAAAAATTTGGGCAATACAACCCGGAACCTTATCTTTCATCCTGATTTTATGCCCGAAGTCGGGGTTTCCGAAGAAATCCTTAAAGCCGATGTCCTGATAAGCCTGCCCAAGTTCAAGACCCATGGTCTTACGGTCATGACCGGAGCCATAAAAAACAGTTACGGTATTCTGCCGGGAGCTCAAAAGGCAAGACTCCATCAGATTGCAGGTACGCCTCAGCGGTTTCATGAGCTTATTGTGGAAGTCTTCCGGCTCCGGGTTCCGGATTTGTTCATCATGGATGCGGTTGTGGGCATGGAGGGAAATGGACCTGCCTCACCTGAGTTAAGACATATCGGTCTGATCCTGGCGGCTGATAATGCCGTGGCCCTGGATGGGGTTGTGGCCCGGATGATGGGGCTTGACCCGGGTGCCTTGCGGTTTCTTCAAAAAGCCAAGGAATTGGGGCTTGGGGATTTTGATGCCAAAATGATTCAGATTGACGGCCTCATGCAGGTGATATCGGATTTCAAGCTCCCGCCCCTGGGAGGCGATTCCATAGCCAGTAACCCGGCGATTCAGGAATTCATGAACATCCGGACAAAGGTCAGGCCAAAGGCTGATCCGAAATTGTGCACGGCATGTGGCGCCTGTATTGATCAATGCCCGGTGGAAGCGCTCACAATGACAGAAGCGCTTCCGATTGTGGACGCGGATACTTGTATTACCTGTTATTGCTGTCAGGAGATCTGCCCTGAAAAAGCCATGACCCTTTTGTAAAGGCCCTGTCACCCCTCATCTACAAAAGCTTCTTCCCTGGTTTTAGAAAAGGCCGGGATAAACACCAGGAGCATTGCCAGAAGCGCTATGAGAAGCAAGGTAGCGCTGATGGGGCGCTGTATAAATACCATGGGGTTGCCTCGGGACATCAGCATGGCCCGGCGCAGGTATTCTTCCATCAAAGGGCCGAGAATAAAGGCCAGGAGCATGGGTGCAGGTTCGCAATCGAGCTTGATGAAAAGATACCCCAAAAGACCGAACAGAGCCATTAGAAAAATATCAAATTCGCTGTTGTTCAGACTGAACACCCCTATGGCGCAAAAGCACAGGATCGCCGGATAAAGATACCGGTAAGGCACCATGATGATACGTACCCAGATCCCGATCAGGGGAAGGTTGAGAATAACCAAAAAAAGATTGCCGATCCACATGGACACAATGATTCCCCAGAACAGGGCCGGCTGTTCGGTGATAACCGCAGGACCCGGCTGAATGCCTTGGATGATCATGGCTCCGGCCATAAGGGCCATTACCGGATTGGAAGGGATGCCCAGGGTCAGCATGGGGATAAACGAAGTCTGGGCTCCGGCGTTGTTGGCGGCTTCCGGGGCAGCCACCCCTTCAATGGCGCCATGACCGAATTCCTTGGAATATTTTGAGACTTTTTTTTCCAATGAATAGGCAGCAAATGAACCCAGGATGGAACCGCTTCCCGGCAGAATGCCCAAGGCCGAACCCAATGCCGTTCCCCGAAGAATCGGCTTGACCATTCGTTTCCAGTCTTCTTTGGTGGGCATCAGCCGGTTGATTTTCCAGGTAACAAGGCCTGCACGGTCATCTCCGGGTTCCAGATTTCTGATAATCTCGCTGAGCCCGAACATGCCCATGGCCACTACGACAAACCCGATACCATCGGCCAGTTGAGGCAGGCCAAAGGTGAACCGCTGACCGCCCGAGGTCACATCCGAACCGATCAATCCCAGCAAGAGGCCGAGAACCACCATGCCGATGGCATGCAGCAAAGATCCGTGGGCCAGCACCACCGAAGCCACCAGACCTAAAACCATGAGTGAAAAATAATCAGCCGGTCCGAATTTAAGTGCAACCTCAGCCAGGGGCGGAGCAAACAGGGCCAGTAGCAGGGTTGCCACCGTACCGGCAAAAAAAGACCCAATGGCAGCTGCGGTAAGGGCTACCCCGGCCCGCCCCTGGCGGGCCATTTGATAGCCATCAATGGTGGTGACTACCGAGGCGGCTTCACCCGGCAGATTGACCAGGATGGAGGTGGTGGAACCGCCATATTGCGATCCATAATAGATGCCTGCCAGCATGATCAGTGCTGAAACCGGCGGCAAAACAAAAGTTATGGGCAAAAGCATGGATATGGTAGCAGTGGGGCCCAACCCCGGCAATACCCCGATCAAAGTGCCGAGGAAAACACCGACGAGACAATACAACAGGTTGATGGGAGTCGCAGCAACACCCAGTCCTATACCAAGATTGGCAATCAGTTCCATATGTATCCTTTTTTGTTCGAATTAGGTTAAATAAAAAAATCTAACCGCTGAACCACGATCCCAGTAAAGGGAGCGGGACTCCCAGCCCTTTTATAAATACCAGTGTGCAAAAAATCGTCATTCCGACTGCAAGAGCCAGGGTCGGACCCCACCGGAATTGACGGCTGGCATAGGAACTGACAATGACCAAAAAGGGCAGCATGACGATGAGACCGAGTTTCCGGACCAGAAGACCGAACAGGACTGTCGGGATGATGACCAGAACGAGCCCGTTGACAGCAAAAGCACCGACAAGAGTACCCGGTTTGATGAACGAGCGGATCAGGGAGATGAGCCCGATAAAAATCAATATAAAACTGAGTACCATTGGAAAATAGGCCGGGCCCATTTTAACTGCATTGCCGATTTTATAATCACCGAGAAAGGCAATCAAAATAGCCCCGGACCCGATGGCCATATAAATGATCCCGGTCAGGAACTCTTTAATACTTCGGATGGGGGAAGCCACAAGACTCTCCCTTTAGTCGGCGTAAACGCCGGCTTTTTTAATGATGGGTGCCCATTTTTCCACTTCAGCCTTAAGATGGGCTTTCAGGGCTTCCGGGTTAATGCGGTTTTCAGCCACAGGTTCGGTGCCGAGTTCGGCAAAACGCTGAATCACGTTGGGATCTTTCATGGCATGTTTCAGGGCTGCAACCAGCTTATCAATGATGGGTTTCGGCGTGCCTTTAGGTGCGTAAAGGGCGTGCCAGACCGCAACTTCAAAATTGGGAAGACCTGCTTCGTGCAGGGTCGGCACATCGGGCAGTGAAGGGACCCGGGTTTTGGTGGTCACCCCGTAAACCTTGACTTTGCCGCTTTTAATCTGGCTGGTGGTGTTGGTGGTCTGATCAATCATAAAATCCACCTGGCCGCCCAGGATATCGTTCATGGCAGGACCGGTCCCTTTGTAGGGGATGGTGGTCAAATCCGTCTCAATAGCAGACATAAAGAGCATGCCGCTCAAGTGGGAGGCGGCTCCCAGACCGGCGTTGGCATAGGTCACTTTATCCTTGTTGGCTTTCACATAGGCAATGAGTTCCTTCAGATTGTTGGGTGGAAAATCTTTTTTAGCAATAAGGGTCATGGGAACATCGGTGACCAGTCCGATGGGTTCAAAATCCGTAAACACATCATAGGACAGGGTGCGATACAAGGCAGGAGCTGTGGATTGGCCGATATGATGCAAAAAGATCGTATACCCGTCAGGGGTTGACCGGGCTACCCGGGCCGCTGCAATGGTGCCGCCTGCTCCGGCCACGTTTTCAATAATAATCTGGGATTTCAGGAATTCTCCCATGGATTGGCCGGTCAGACGGCCCACGGTATCTGTCGGGCCCCCGGCAGCAAAGGGGATGATCATGGTGATGACTTTGTTCGGATATTCTTCGGAAAACGCGGGCGCTGCCACGAGCAGGGCCAAGCCTAAAAAAATAAGAGCAAAAATTCTACCGGTCATGACTTACCTCCTTGATCTGTTAAGGACCTGTTTTTTCAGGTCGGTTTATGGATAGTGCATCTTTGTCCTTTAAAAAAAAAATGTCAATCCAATGAATTCTGATTCGGTTGTAATACTTTTTCTTACAACTTCCGACAAAAACCATTCATTATTTTTTGGCCCTGTCCCGTTCGCTAAGAACGAAATCCTGAAACGAGTCACCCTGAAAAATACCGACCTTTCCCCTGATTTCAAGGAATTCATCAAAATTTTGAATAAATATATCAAGGAGTTCCGGGTCAAATTGTTCGCCTCTCTCCTTTTTCAGAATATCAAGGGCAATTTCCATGGGGTAAGGTTCTTTATAGGGCCGTTTTGAGGTAAGTGCATCAAAGGTATCGGCAATGGCAACGATCCGGCCGGAAATGGGAATGCTTGTTCCTTTGAGCTGATTGGGATACCCTTTCCCATTGAATTTTTCATGATGGGTCAGTGCGATTTCCCGGGCCATCTGAAGGATTTTTGATTTTGACCGGGATAATAATCTGGCCCCGATCTGAGCATGGGTTTTGATGGTTTCAAATTCAATATGGGTGAGCTTGCCCGGCTTTAACAAAATTTTGTCCGGGATTCCTATTTTTCCGATATCATGCATGGGTGCGGCATAATAGATGGTATCGATGAATTCCTGTGTCAAATTTAATTTTTCTGCCAAAAGGGAGCAGTATCTTCCGATCCGGACAATGTGGTCCCCTGTATCCTCATCTTTATATTCGGCTGCCATAACCAGACGATGGATCGAATCAATATAGGATTCCTTGAGTTCTTCATGGGCTTTTTTGGCAATCTGCCTGAGCCGTCTTTCCCTCAGCACACGATCCACCCTGAGAATCATTTCTCTTGAAGAAAACGGTTTTTCAACAAAATCACTGGCACCCAGGCTGATAATCTCATCATACTGGTAGCTTCGGATCTGACCTGTCATGACAATAACATCAGCGGAATACTGTGATTTGATGATTTTGGCAAGTTCAATGCCGTTCATGCCGGGCATATCAATATCCGTAACAACAACATCAAAAAGGGTGATGGCAAGTTGTTTCAGGGCAGCTTCCCCGTTTTCCGCAAAAAAACAGGAATAGCCTGTTTTTTCCAGGGTCTGTTCCAGCAAGTCCCTGATCATGGGTTCGTCATCAACCACAAGAATACAGACAGTTTCAGCATCAATAGAAAAAAGATCGCTCATTGGAATTTCTCCAGGATCCGGTTGATGGTTTTGATCAGGGTCGTCATGGGAACGGGTTTTTGAAGAATTTCAATGACACCGGCGGCCTTGGCCTGTTCAATGAGCTTTTCGCTTTTGGTGCCGGTACACAAAAGAACAGGAATATTATTCCGGATTTCCAGCATTTTGCCTGCCAGATCCAGACCCTGCAATTTCGGCATGATATGGTCCGTAATAACAAGATCATATTTTTGTGGATTTTTTAAAAATTCCTTCAGGGCTTCAGTGCTTTCGGTGTATCCATCAACTGTGTAGCCGGCCTTTCCAAGAACGATTTTTCCAAAATCAACCAGAGATTCTTCATCATCAATAAACATCACATGACCGCTGCCCTTTGGCAGGCTCTGGTCTCTTCCGGTATCCGGACCGCCATGTTCGGTCTGTCTTAAGGGAAGAAGGACTTCAAAGGAAGATCCTTTCCCGGGCTGGCTTTCCACGAGAATGGTTCCCCCATGGCTGACGGCTATCCCAAAGGCGACAGCCAGACCGAGACCCGTCCCTTCGCCAGGCTCTTTGGTCGTAAAATACGGGTCAAAAATCCGTTCAAGGATTTCAGAGTCCATGCCGGGTCCGGTGTCCTGTATCAGGATGCGGTCATAGTGACCGGATATCAGATTGGGAATGTCGGAGGCCTGCTCTGAATCTAAAAAGATGTGGCTCAGACCAATGGTCAGCCTTCCGCCGGTCTGGGACATGGCCTGGATCGCATTCTGGCAAAGGTTGAGAAAAAGCTGATGTATCTTTGCCGTATCTGCGAGAACGGTTCCGGTTTCTTCCTTAAGATCCATTTTCAATTCAATGGAAGAGGGAAAATCAGGTTTTAAAAAATTGATGACAGAATTTAAAACCGGGGATATCGTGATATGCATTTTATCCTGATCCGTCTCCCGGCAAAAGGTTAAAAGATGCTGAACAAGCTCTTTGGCACGGAATGCAGCTGAATGTATTTTTTCAAGGCTGGTTCCGATGGAGGATGTTTCCGGCTGGGGCTCCATGGCGGCAAGATCACAATAACCGATAATGATAGAAAGGATATTGTTGAAATCATGGGCAATCCCGCGGGATAAGGTGCTGATGGCTTCCATTTTCTGGGCCTGCTTGAGTATTTTTTCCATGCGTTTTTGTTCCATCAGCTCTTTTTTCAATTGTTCATTTGTTTTTTTCAGTTCCCGGGTTCGGAATGAAACTTCCTTATCCAGGGTTTTTCGCGTCTCCTTCAGCTGGAGCTGAAGCTGGCGCATCACAAAATGGGTTTTCAGCCGGGCCAGCACTTCTTCTTTCTGAAAGGGCTTAGTGATATAGTCGGCACCTCCGAGCTCGAGTCCTGTTACCTTATTCACGGGATCTGTCAGGGATGTCATAAACAGCACGGGAATATCTTTTGTCTTTGTATTCTCCTTGATCCGCCGGCAGACTTCAAACCCGTCCATATCCGGCATTAAGACATCAAGAAGGATTATATCCGGAAGTATTTCTTCCAAAAGCCGGATCGCATCTTTTCCTTTGGATGCAAAAACAAGGTTGAACCCGAACTGATCCAGCAATTCTTTCAGAAATTCAATATTTTCAACTTCATCATCAATAATCAGGATCAGGCTTTTTGAAGCATTGGGCAGGATCATTATTTCCCCTTTAAAACTCAAAAATCATGCCTTACACGTGAAACCGGGTTTGTTGGCAAATCTAAAGTGCGATGAATAAATTATAGAGATATGACGAAAACTGTCAAGCAGTCATTTTTTTTGATGTAAGAAATTCTGATGAAAGCATTGCTGTGAGATAAATATCTGAGTATGATGGAAAAAAATATAAAAACAAAGAGGAAATGATGCTGAATATCTATGCTGCAAAATGGTGCTTTCATTGTACGAAAACCGTTGAATATTTGAAAAAGAACCATATTCCGTTCAACTATATTGAAATAGAAGAACAATCCGAAGACATTATTCAAAAGATCATTGAAATAAACGGAGGAGATGACTGGGTGGTCCCGACACTTGAATATGACGGCAAATGGAGAGAAGGCAAAGTCTTTAACGAACTGGAACTGTATTTTGATCTGAAAAAACTGGGGGCTGTTTAGAAATCTTTTATCATTCCCCTGAAATAGCAAAGACTTTTTTCAGGAAGCATCAATGGATATAGTTCTTTTTGAACAGCCTCTCTTAAATTCTGCATTTCAGAGAACCCTTTTTCCAGGATAAAGGATTTTAAAAACATCTCTCCCCAAGTGTTCATGTATATCATTGTGTAATGGGTAATTTCCCGTTGCTGCCTTGGGGCATAAAAATTCGCGGATACAAAAAGACCATCAAGAGCATCCTTTTTCAATAAATGGTCAAAGCCGGCCGGTTTATTTATAAGGGGCCCGAAATATTCATGCAACGTCTTGAAAAGTTTGCGAATATCATCCGTTGTGACAGGTGTCGGGTTATGGACCAGATTGATCATGGAGGCATCTGTATAGATTTTATTGACAATTAACCAGGTTCCGATTTCCTCTATGGTTTTTGCCGTTACCAGGGTTTGTGTCCGGTCAGCGGCCTTACCCATCCTGTTAATTAAAGCCCATGACGCTTCCCCGCCGTTTGTCCTGTCATGTTTTATATGAAGGCCACTGAAATATGGAGCGCTTTTATAAACAAGCAACACTTTTGAAATTTTATAGGTCTGCTTTGATAATTCCGAAAAAACCTTCCTTCCCAGAACCGTTCTGTCTTCTGCCGAAATCAGGGTTTCCGCATCCGGCAGATTTTCAAACGCCTTATTCAGGGCCTTGTATTTTTTAATCAAATGAGATTCCAGGATGTTTGAAAGCTCAACAATACTTTTATAGGGCCAGGATTCATAATCTCCCATCCTGAACATTTTTTCCCTGGACCATCCCCATTTTGTCATACAATCTTCCAGAAGTATTTTCCGAAGCCCGAAAACCGTGTTATCCAAATCACTTGATTTTGAAATACCGAGTTTCAGAAAAAAACAAGTAAGAAGAAGAGATACAGACTCTTTATCGCCGCATGCTTCGAAATATTTCACAAGATTTTCAACAAGGATGTGGTAGGCATCATTTTGGGCGAACTTAAGAGTGACGCCGGAGTTCATCCATTCATCCTTATAAATATTGCATAATAACGGCTTTTTGCCGTATTCATGAACATATTTTTCCAGCAACGCCATTTTGATCATGGATTTAAACGGGCTTTTCAGGCTTTTAAACATCTGCCAGATGGATGCACCAAAAAATTCACCCGTTGGAACGGCATGGATATCGCCAAGATCAATATACCGGAAAAAATCAGGCAGGGCCGCAATCATATTCAGGATGGCATTGTAATAATTCCTGCTGAATGCCGTGGGCAGGGCGCACCACAGCGGCAGCTTTCCGGCCACATGAATCATGGTGCGATAAAACTCTTCCTTTAACAGCATGGCCTGGGCAGACCCTGAACTTTCAATGGTGGTATCGCCGAAATCATTGTCTCTGGCTTTTCTGATATCCACCACAAAAAAAGTCACCTGGATATGAAATTCCTCCCAGGCATAAGCCTCAATGATGTGAAGCTTATTTTCCAGGAGGGCAAGCTCTCCCTTGCTGAATCGCTCTTCGCAGATGCATACCCAATAATCTATGTCGGAGTCATCAGCCTGAGCAACAGACCCGATGCTGCCGATGGTGAACAGTCCTTCGATGGCCGGTTCCCGGAACGGGACAGGAGCATGTTTTTTCCCCCTGGCATATTTTGAAATGATCTCAAGGGTTTCAGGATCAGGGTGATAATCATAAATTCCATGGGGGGTTTCTTTTCTGAAATCATTTTTGATGCCCGGCAAAGCAATATTGTCATGGAGAAGAAAAGGGATGATCTGGAAAAGATCAGCTTGTTTGGGTTTGAATATGTCAAACGCCGTGATCAGACTGTATCTGTTCTGCCTTAAAAATTTTATTTCCCCATAATGGATGAATTCACAAAAGATCAGCATATTGATTTTTAATAGAAGGTCGGCATTAAACCGGGGCAGGTCTTCCGGGGTCAGCTGAAATTTCCTTGCATTCAAATCAATATCATCTTTTAAAAGCATGGGTCTAATATGGGTGGGGAACCGGCAGAATTGTGCCTGAACTCCCTTGAAATCAGCCTGATCCAGGTTTGAATGAAGAAAAGAAATCCCCCTTATACCGGCATAAGCAAATGAAGAACATGAAAGATCCGTGTTTTCAAAAGAACATTTGGATAAGGTTGCAGCAATAAAAAAAGAACCGCTCATCACGGCTTCGTCAAAATTACTGTCATGAATGCGGATATCCTGAAAACTACAGTCCTTGAAAACGGCGGCTTTTGCCTTTACATGAATAAAAACCGCTCCGTCAAAAGAGACATTGTTGAAAACAGCATTGCTAAGGTCTACACGATACAGGATGCTTTTTTTAAAAAATGCATCGGAAAAAGAAGAATTGGAGAAATCGGAATCTTTGATAATGGAACCGGAAAAATTGACCCCCAGGTGAAAACAATTCAGAGATGAGAGGTTGATATTGATGAGAGGCTCGCCTTGGAAATCAATGGCATCTTTTATTTTATCTTTTTTCAGGGATTCAATTTTCTTTGTCAAACCTGAAGATGAAAAAAATGATTTAAAGACACCTTCTTGCGCAATCGGCGCCATCTTGTCCATCTTGCCGGCAATGTCATTAAATGGGGCCTCAAAAGCCTGCCCTTCCATTATCAGGATCTGTTTAACCTTTTGAATAAAGGCATCCATTCTCTTTTTTGTCTCATCACCGGTTTGGCCGATATAATTTTTAAGCATGGCCAAAACGCGTTCAGGTCTTTTTTTAACAATTCCCAAAACCGCTGCCAGGTTGATTTCAATATTTGATCCGCTATAGGCCGATCGGTTCATGGCCAAATCCTGGATAAAGAAAAATGAAATTTTTGATAGATTTGAAATTTCCTTTAAAATCTGTCCCATGCCATGTGGATATTTTTTTTTAATTATTTCAACAACTTCAATCAAAGGCAGCTTCCCTGAAACAATCAATGCCTTAAATGCCGGGAAAGCTTCTTTGTCATCGGTTTTTTCAAGAACCGTCAATATAGGATGAAAAAGTTCAGGATAGGTTCCAAAGGCCGAGGTTTCTACTATTTTATACAGGGTTTGCCTGACTTTGGGATCAGCCTCCCTTGACAGGATTTCCACAAGAAACGCCGGGGAAATTTTATGGGAGGCCATGGAAAGCGCCTTTAACCCCTTTACCCTGATCCCGGGCGAGTCGGACCGCACAAATCCGGATATGATGGTATCAGGATCTCTTAAATCCGGGTGAAGGTTATATAAAAAAGGATCCACATCCTCTTGTGCATCAAACAGCCCGGCATAAAAATTAATGACTGCATCCTTTTGCCTGATGGATTTTATTATCTGCCTGAAGGCGGCACCAAACTTCAACCAGAGCCCCGGGCCGGATTTGATGTATTCCCGGATAAAATCCAGACGCTGCGAGTCCGGAACCATCAGGATAATTTTTTCTATGGCAGGGATGCTGATCCTTTTCATGCAAAGCGCTTTGAATGCAAAATGTGCGCCGTTTCCTTCAAAGCCGAGCAGGGTTTTAAATATAAACACCTGCTCTTCAAAGGACAGCCCCGGCCTGATCCGGGAAAAAATCCTGCTGCATGCCCTCTCAGTATCTTTTAATATGCTAAGCCGCTGATTTCTATCTGCCGGTTCTGTTAACCGGAACAAAATTTTGTCTTGAATTTTTTTCAGGGTCTCGCGGGCCTGGGCCCGAACGGCTGAATCAAGGGAATCATTTCCTTTGAGAACGATCTGAATCGCCATATCAGGATCCTGGTCCGGCGATGTTTTGATAAGAGAGATTTTTTCATTGTCTGGAATCTTATGCCAGTAGGTCTCAAAATTTAGAATCTGTTTATCCTTCATTTACAAAAATCGCCCTCAAAAGCCAATGTTATTTTTTATTAAATCAGGTCTGTCATCAACAAGGTGAAAAGCACTATGACACAAGGCGCTCTGCCATTCAAGCCCGAAGGGAAAAATCTTGAGATGTTTTTGCCGGTTTTTTAGATCAGCCATACCAAAAAATTTTATGTCACACCTCTTTTTCCGGAAAAAAAAAGGCCCTGATCCATCCCAAAAGGGTATTTCCCCGTAGGGCTTCTTTTTCCGTGGATTCGAGAAGAAGGGTCATGGCCTCAATATCTGAAAACCGGTCTTTTCGGGTGATGATCTCTTGATCAGGGTCAAGGGGCCGGATGACCCTAGCCGGGTTTCCGGCGGCCATGACATTGGCCGGGATGTTTGAGGTAACTACCGACCCCGCACCGATAATGCTGTTTTTGCCGATGGTCACCCCTTTGCAGACAATGGCGCTGTCTCCGACCCAGACATTTTCCTCAAGGATCACACAGCTGGTTTCTCTCGGCGGCAGGGACCGGTCATAAATCCCATGCCAGTCCGAGTCCGTGATATAAACCTGGCTGGCCAGCATACAGGAATCTGCAATGGAAATGTGATTGGCGGCACTGATCCGGACACCGGGAGAAATCAGGACATGGTCGCCAATGGTAATGCCGTGGATATTTTTTTGATCCGACCAGACCGTCAGCCTTGTCTTTTTATCCGAGCACCCGAGAAGTGTGATATTGTCACCGATGCGGATGGGTCCGCCAAAAAGTTCAATATGCCAGGGTTTGACAATAAACGGATGTTTCCCGAGATGTGTCAGCTGGGGAGAGAGCTTATGCTTTATATAGAGGTGCTGAATCCTGTACCAGGCTTTTTTGATATAATAGGGCCGGTAATCCCTGATCATTCTATAAGACCCTTATATAAGAATCCATCCCAGGCAGTGTGGGAAAAAAGCCTTGATGCCGGAGACAGGTCGTACAAGGCATCAGCCGCCATCAGGACCACACTATTGGTCCAGGAAAGTTTTTCCTCGGGCCAGATGACCATATCCGGATAAGTATAGCCGCACCAGAATGTTTTATCCCCATAGATCCGGTCCTGGATCCAGGAAAACACAATATCTGCTTTTTTCATCCTGCCCATGGCATACAAGGCAAGGACTAGTTCCGATGTTTCGGCAATGGTGACCCAGGGTTGATCCGATACACACCTGACCCCCTGGCCTTCAATAACATATTTCTGCCAGTATTTTTCGATTCTGCTGTTTGCTTTTTCCCCGGTCAGGGCACCGCTTAACACCGGGTAAAACCAGTCCATGGAAAACCTGGATTTGCTGATATTGTAAGCATGGGGATTTTCCCTTAAGGATCTGCCCAATTTATGAAAAGCGGTTTCCCAGGAAACACGTTTTTCCCCGAGGACAAAGGCAATGCAAAGGGCACATTTTAAGCTCAGATAAATGGAACTTGAAGCGGACAAAAGCGCCATGGGATCAATCCTGCCTTCCGGGCTTTTGGCCCAGAAGATTTCCCCGGTTTCCGTCTGAAGAGCCAAGGCATACTGAATCGCTTTTTCCATGGTCGGCCACATCTGTTTTAAAAGATCGGTATCTTGAGTGATGAGCCATGTATGAAATAAACCTACGGAAATATAGGCGGCCATATGGGTTTCACAAGTTTTGTCCCCGGGTTTTCCATCTATATAGGAAGAATACCAGGACCCGTCCGGATTCTGGAGATTTCTGAGCCATTCAAAAGCATGCCGGGAGGCCTCAAAACTTTTTCCGATATTCAATCCCATAATGGTTTCAACAAGATCCCAAGGGTCTGTCTTTCCATCCACATGCCAGGGAATGTCCCCGGTTTCTCTTTGAAGGGATAAGATAAAGCGGACAACTGAGTCAATGTTCAGAGTGTCGGAAGTATTTAATTTGGGGCCTCTTAGCGCCATTCATGATCTCCGGTCAAAATTTTGCCCATTATTTTAGTGCATGAGCTTATCAGACACTTCCTTTTTTTTCAAGGCTTTTGAAATTTTGAATCATGAATTTATATTCATAGACGTCCTGTTTGATTTAATTCATTAAAAACAAAATGCCAAGATGTGAGCTAAAATTATAACAATCTGAAATTGAAGAAAATATATTCTATATCCGCTACACAGGATCTTAAATGATTTTTCTTGACAAGCCGGGCGGCTATTTGTTATTCAAGTTGAATGATCATTCATAAATCTTAGAAACAACCCTTGAAACAGGAGGAAATCATGGTAAGAAAAATCAGAAAAGCTGCCGTTATCGGGTCAGGCATCATGGGAGGCGGGATTGCCGCTCTTCTCACCGGCGCCGGTGTGAAGGTGCAGCTTCTGGATATTGTGCCCTTTGATTTGAAAGAGGAAGAAAAAAACAATCCTGCGGCCCGCAACAGGATCGTCAAAACCGGTCTTGATGGAGCATTGGCTGCCATGCCTGCTTTGTTCTACAGCCCTAAAGATGCGGGTCTGATCTCCATCGGCAATCTTGAAGACGATATTGCCACCCTTTCCGAATGCGACTGGATTGTTGAAGTGGTTGTTGAGAATCTAAAAATCAAAAGAGAGCTGTTTTCAAAAATTGAAAAAGTCAGAAAACCCGGTTCCATCGTGACTTCCAATACCTCCGGCATCCCCTTGAAAGATATCAGCGAAGGGTTCTCAAAGGAAATGAAACAGCATTTCATGGGCACCCATTTTTTCAACCCGGTTCGCTACATGCATCTTTTAGAACTCATCCCCGGCGCAGACACCCTTCCCGAAGTCATGGAGTTCATTGCTGCATTTGGTGAGAAAAACCTGGGTAAGGGCATTGTGTGGGCAAAAGATACCCCCAATTTTGTGGGCAATCGGATCGGTATCCAAGGCATCGGTGCCATTGCAAAGGCCATGGTCGAAGACGGTCTCACCATCCCGGAAGTGGATGCCATTTTCGGTAATGCCCTGGGCCGTCCCAAAACTGCTATTTTTAAAACCGTTGATCTTGTCGGTCTTGATACGGTCATCCATGTCTGCAAAAATTCCTATGAGCGCTGCCCGGACGATGAACAAAGAGAAGCCCTGATTCTGCCTGACTTCATCAATAAAATGGCGGAGAACAAATGGTTTGGCAATAAAACCCGCGGCGGATTTTACAAAACCGATCTGACCCCGGAATGGAAAAAGCTTAAAAAAGTTTTAAACCCTTCTACCATGGAATATGAAGACCTTGCCAAAGCCTCCTTTCCCTGTATTGATGAGTCAAAGAAAAAATCAACCCTGAAGGAAAAAATAGACTGTGTCCTCAACGGCGAGGACAAAGGCGGAAAATTCGCCTGGAAAATGGCGGCCAACAGTTTTCAATATGCTGCCAACCGGGTTCCGGAAATTTCCGACACCATCATTGAAATCGATAATTCCATGAAATGGGGATATAATTTTGAAATGGGCCCCTTTGAACTCTGGGATGCCTATGGGGTTGCAAAAGCAGTTGCCCGCATGAAAAAAGAAGGCATGGCCGTTCCGGCCAATGTCGCCGCCATGCTTGAAAAAGGAAACACCTGTTTTTACAAGCTTGAAAACGGTATCCGGTATTATTACGATTTTGCTTCATCCACTTATAAAGCGGTTCCGGTCAGCAAAAACAAGGTGTCCATTGCCGCGGCCAAAGGCAACAACAAAACCGTTCTTGAAAACAAATCCGCAAGCCTGGTAGATATCGGCGATGATGTCTTCTGCGTTGAATTCCATACCAAGATGAATGCCATTAATGCAGAAATCGTGGATACCATTGGCGAAGCCCTGGATTATGTGGATAAAAACGGATGCGGACTGGTTATCGGCAATGAAGCCGGCGGAATGCCGGGCGCTTTCTCCGCCGGAGCAGACTTGAGCTTTGTATCCAAACTCTGCCATGATAAAAAATTTGCAGAAATCGAGGCTTTCCTCAAAAAAGCCCAGGACGGCATCCAGAGAACCAAATATGCCTCCTTCCCGGTGGTGGCTGCGCCTTACGGCATGGTACTGGGTGGCGGCTGCGAAACCTGCCTGGGTGCTGATCGGATTGTGGCCCATTCGGAATTGTACATGGGACTTGTGGAAATCGGGGTCGGTCTTCTTCCTGCCGGTGGCGGCTGCATGAACCTCTGGAAAAAATTCATCACTGCTTTACCTGCCAACACTGCAAAAGACAACAATCTTGCCAAATTCTTTGTACCGGCCTTTATGAATGTGGCCATGGCTGCCATCTCCATGTCGGCTGCCCATTCACGCGAAAACGGGTTTCTGAACCAGGTGGACCGGATTGTCTACAACCGTGACAACCTCATCGGCGAAGCCAAAAAAGAAGTACTGAAAATGGTGGATGACGGATATGCCCCGCCCATCAAACAGCCCTTGATCGTCATGGGGGATGCCGGCCAGGGCATGGTCAACACGGAAATTTTCAACATGCTCAACGGCAAATTCCTGAGTGAGTATGATGCCTTTTTGGCCAAACGAATTGCATTTGTCATGAGCGGCGGTGAAGTCAAAGCAGGCAGCTTTGTGGATGAAGACACCATCCTGAAGCTGGAACGGGACGCCTTTGTCGATTTCTGCAAGGAAGAAAAAACCGTGGCCCGTATCGATCACATGCTTAAAACCGGCAAACCGCTCAGAAACTAAAGGAGGACCTTCGTCATGAAAGACGCTTATATTATACAATCGGTCAGAACCCCCGGCTGCAAACAAAATAAAGGCCTTTACAACCAGACCAGGCCCGAAGAATTGATTGCCTTTATCATGAAGGCGGCTGTTGAAAAAACCAAAAACCTGAAACCCGAGCATCTGGATGATGTCATGCTGGGGTGCGCCTTTCCTGAAGCGGAACAGGGCCTTAACCTGGGCAGGATTGCAGCGAAAATGTCCGGGTTCCCGGATAAGGTATCCGGTGCCACGGTGAACCGGTTCTGTGCCTCCGGGCTTGAAGCCATTGCCCTTGCCTCTGTCCGGGTTCAGATGGGATGGTCGGACATCACCATTGGAGCCGGCGTGGAATCCATGACCTTTGTGCCCATGGGCGGACATGTTCCCCGCCCTCACCCGGAATATTCAAGAACCAATCCTGAAATGTATATATCCATGGGCATTACCGCAGAAAACGTGGCTTCCCGGTATAAAGTGT
>CAZWMY010000010.1:0-62957 GCA_964635025.1 uncultured Desulfobacula sp.
CGCAAGGGAACTCCTGAGTGATTTTCGTGAAGTGGAATATAATTTCAGAGACCTGGACCAGAAGGTCCGGGAGCAGATCGCCCTCTGGGAGGGAAGCAAAGGCAAGCTTCTTGAGGATTTTTTCGGTGAGCGGGATGTGATTGCAGAATCAGACCAGGGAAAAAGTTTTAATGCTTTTTGGGATCTTCTGATGTCCCCGGCCCGGCAGGAAGAACTGTCCGTTCTGATGCACAAGGTTTTTGAGCTCGAAGCCGTCAAAGCCCTGTCCCCGGACACGCGGCTGAAACGGGTCCATTATGACTGGCTGGAGGCAGGCGAACACACCCAGCGGACCGTGGCCAAATTATCCGGACAGCTCCGGCGTTATCTAGATGACCAGGCATTTCTTGAAAACAGACGGATCATGCAGGTGCTTCAAAGCATTGAAAGCCTGGCGGTTCAGGTCAAGGACAGCATGCCGGGAAGCGATTTCATGGCCATTGACGAATCCGGACCCAGTGTTTTTCTGCCCATGGAAAAACCCCTTTACACGATTCCGTTCAAACCCGTGATTGAAGAAACCGTATTCCTGGGGGATGGCTCGCAGATCCCGTCGGATCTCTTATATGCAGCAGTGTTTGTGGACAGGCTCAAGCTAAAGGGGATTATCCGAAATGCCCTCCAATTGAAGGACCAGGTCACCCTGGCCCAGATCCTTGAAGAACACCCGCTGGAAAAAGGTCTGGCCGAACTGGTGACTTATCTGAGTCTGGCCGGAGACGATGCCAAGGCCCAGTTTGACGATACCCGAAAACACAGGGTTTCCTGGATGGATGACCACGGGGTGACCCGTCAGGCGGAATTTTCCGCCGTGATTTTCAGCAGGTGATTTATGGATATGACGGACAACAGGCCTGAGAATATCTCAAAACCCCTCATCGAACTGATGAAAGGGGTGGTGTTCCGGGAAAATGACGAAAAACTCTGGCAGCAGCTGGAAGACACCCACATTGCCGTGCGGGATTATGTTCGGATACTGGGTCTGGACCTGGTGCTGGATGTTTCGGAAGGATATGCCTGGCTGAAAACCCGTGAACCGGGCGAAGGCGAAGAGCCTCTTCCCAGGCTGGTGGGCAGAAGACCATTGTCCTATCCCGTAAGCCTTATCATTGCTCTTTTGCGTAAAAAACTGGCGGAAAGCGATGCCTCAGGAGATGATACCCGCCTCATTTTATCGGTGGAGGATATTGCCGATATGGTGAAGGTATTTTTCCCATCCGGCAGCAATGAGGCCCGACTGATGGACAGGATCAATGTCTATTTAAATAAAATTGCAGACCTTGGGTTTGTCCGGCGCCTCAAAGGACAGAAGGACAAGATTGAAGTCATCCGTATTTTAAAAGCCTTTGTGGATGCCCAGTGGCTTCATGAATTTGATGACCGGCTGAAGGAATACCAGGAAAAAATCAAAGCCGATCCGGATAATTTAAAGGAAACTGACTGATGGAACAGCAGCTTCTTGATTTTTCTTCCGATGACGGCCTGGCCGGGTTCCGCCTTGAGACCCTGGAGGTTTATAACTGGGGCACCTTTCACAAAAACGTCTGGCGCCTTTCGCTTCAGAGCCGGAACGGACTTTTGACCGGGGACATTGGTTCCGGAAAATCCACCCTGGTGGATGCCGTGACCACCCTCTTGGTTCCGGCGAACCGGGTGGCCTATAACAAGGCGGCCGGGGCCGATGTCCGGGAACGCAGCCTCAGATCCTATGTGCTGGGGCATTACAAATCCGAACGCAGTGATATCGGCCATGTATCCAAATCCGTTGCCCTGAGGGACCACAACAGTTTTTCCGTGATCTTGGGGGTGTTTAAAAATAAGGGCTATGTCCAGGAGGTCACCCTGGCCCAGGTGTTCTGGATCAGGGAGAGCCAGGGCCAGCCTGAACGCTTTTATCTGGTGGCAGACAAGGCCTTATCCATTTCAGAACAATTCAGTGATTTCGGCCCGGATATCGGAATGCTTAAAAAACGCCTAAAGAAAATGTCCAAAGTCGAAATTTTTGAGACCTTTCCCAAATACGGGGCAGCTTTCAGGCGACGGTTCGGCATTGAAAACGAGCAGGCCCTGGCCCTGTTTCACCAGACCGTGTCCATGAAATCCGTGGGCAATCTCACGGATTTTGTCCGGGAACACATGCTGGAGGCCTTTGATGTGGAGCCCCGCATGGAAGCCCTGATTCATCATTTTGATGATCTGAACCGGGCGCATGATGCCGTGCTGAAGGCCAAACACCAGGTGGATCGCCTGACGCCCCTGGTGGAGGACTGCAAAAAGCAGGCAGCACTGCTGAATGAAAAAAAACGGTTGCGGGACTTCCGGGAAGCCCTGACCCCGTTTTTCGCCTTTCATAAAAGGGTGCTGTTTAAAAAGCGGATGAAGCTGCTAAACGAGGAGCAGGGCCGTCTGGAGCGAAAAATCAAAAGCCTGGACATCAAGCGAAGGGAAGAGATAGGGCAAAGGGACGATCTGAAACGAGCCATTGCCGAAAACGGCGGGGACCGCCTGGAACATATCCGGTCGGAGATCCGGCGCCTCAACCAGGAAAAGGAAAAACGGCAGAGCCAGGCTGACCGGTATGCGGGTCTGGCTCTGAATCTGTCCTTGAAAGCGGTGAACAACCGGGATGATTTTGATGATAATGCCGGCCAGATCCAGGACAGACAGCACATTCTCAAAAGAAAAGATGCAGACATACAAAATAAACGCACCGATGCAGAGGTCGAGTTCAGGGATCTGAAATCAGCCCATGATGAACTGGAACTGGAACTGAAGTCCCTGTCCAGCCGGAAGAGCAATATCCACGCCCGTCAGATTCGGATCAGGATGGATCTGTGCCATCATCTGGGTCTTCACGAAAACGCCCTGCCCTTTGCCGGGGAACTGATCCAGGTAAGGGAAGAGGCAAAAGCCTGGGAAGGGGCAGCTGAACGCCTGCTTCACAATTTCGGCCTGTCTCTGCTGGTGCCTGAGGACCATTATAAGGCTGTGGCAGCCTTTGTGGATGCCACCCATCTGAAAGGGCGTCTTGTGTATTACCTGGTCCGCACGGGCGGCAAAGAAGCCGCCCGTGAGCTTCATCCCGACTCCCTGGCCCGGAAACTTTCCATAAAACCGGATTCCCTGTTTTATTCCTGGGTGGAAAAAGAACTGGCCGAGCGGTTTGATTATGCCTGCTGTGCCGATATCCGGCAATTTCACCGGGAGCCCCAGGCCGTGACCCAGGCCGGTCAGATCAAATCCGGGGGTAACCGTCATGAAAAAGACGACCGGAGGGATATCAAAGACCGGTCCAATTATATCCTGGGCTGGACCAATGAAGCTAAAATCAGAACCCTGAAACAAAATTGCCGTGAGCTGGAAAAAAAGATGCAGACCGCAGCCGATATGATTTCAAATCTGGACAAGCAGAAAAAAGATCTCCAGGAAAATCTCACAAACCTGATCCGGCTGGGAGAATTCCGGGATTTCAGTGATCTGGACTGGAAATCAATTACCCTTCACATCTCACGGCTGGAAGAAGAGAAAAAAAGACTGGAAAAAGCTTCGGATATCCTCAAAACCCTTGAGAATCAGCTTGAAACCCTTGAAAAAGAAATTGACGGCACAGAACAGGAAATAAAACAGGCCAGGGATACCTTGTCCAAAAATGATGAAAAACAGCAGCAGACCCGCCTCGGGATTCAAACCTGCGATCTGGATATGTCCGTCTGGAAAACCATGGCAAATGCCCAGGTCCATTCCCTGATCAAAGAACTGGATGCCATGCGGCTAAAAGAACTTGAAAAACATACCCTGACCATTGAATCCTGTGACGGACGGGAAAAAGAGCTGCGTAAAATCATCCAGGACCGGATCGACAGCCTGGATAAGCGTATCCGCACCCTGGAGGACCGGATCATAAAAGCCATGCACGGTTTCCGGAGGGATTATCCCCTGGAAACCCGTGAAGTGGATGACTCTGTCTCCTCGGGCCCGGAATATGAGGCTATGCTGGAAAAGCTTCTGACCGACAATCTGCCGAGGTTTGAACAGCGCTTTAAAGAGCTTCTCAATGAAAACACCATCCGGGAAGTCGCAAATTTTCAGAGCCAGCTCCTGCGGGAGCGGGAAACCATAAAAGAGCGCATCGAAAGAATCAACCAGTCTTTGTCTGATATTGAATATAACCCGGGCCGGTATATTGTGCTTGAAGCCCAATTAAACCCGGATGCAGATATCCGGGATTTTCAGCATCAACTCCGGGCCTGCACCGAAGGTGCCCTGACCGGATCGGATGAGGATCATTATTCGGAAAGCAAATTTCTGCAAGTGAGGACCGTAATTGAACGGTTCCGGGGCCGTGAAGGCATGAGTGAGTTTGACCGGCGCTGGAGCCGGAAAGTCACGGATGTCCGCAACTGGTTTATCTTTGCCGCATCCGAGCGATGGAAAGAAGATCAGAGCGAATATGAACACTACACGGATTCAGGCGGAAAATCCGGGGGCCAGAAGGAAAAACTGGCGTATACGGTCCTGGCCGCAAGTCTTGCCTATCAATTCGGCCTGGAATGGGGTGCCATCCGGTCCCGGACCTTCCGGTTTGTGGCCATAGACGAAGCCTTTGGCCGGGGATCGGACGAATCCACCCGGTACAGTCTGGAGCTGTTTAAAAAACTGAATCTCCAGCTCCTCATTGTCACCCCCCTGCAAAAACTCCATATCATCGAACCCTATGTGTCTGCCGTGGGTCTTGTTTACAGCCAGGACGGCCAGGAATCCCAGCTTCGGAACATGACGGTCCGGGAATACAGAAAAGAGCGTGAGGAAAAAGAAACATGAGGGCTTGGACCCGTAACACGGATATCAAAACCCGGCTTGAAAAAAAATGGAACACCGGCGATATCCTGGCGCAGTGTGCCGGCCTTCCCGCTTTTGTACCGCTGCGTATCCCCTTGAAACACCCGACCGCCGAAGAACTCATCCACCGGTTTGAAGAGGCCCGCAACTGGATCGATCATATCACCGGTCATGCTAAAAAAGAGGGCAAAAAAGGCTTTGCCATTGAATGGCATGAATTCAACCACAAAACCCTGGGCCGGAATAAAATCCCCAAGGCCGTTATTTTTAAAACCCTGGACGATATCCTGGCCTATATCGGAAAAACAGGGGAAACCCTTCAATACCAGGCTTTTTTCAAAGATATCACTGCCCAATATCCCGAGCTTTCGCCCCTTTTCATTGAAAAACCGCTGGAGGTGTTAAAGCATGGGCCTGTGTGGAATGAACTCCTGTCCATTGTCACCTATCTGAAACAGAATCCCAGCCCCAATATTTATCTTCGGCAACTGGAGATCCCGGGTGTGGATACCAAATTCATCGAAACCCATAAACCCTGGCTTGTAAAACTGCTCACCCGTGTTCTGCCACAGGATGCCATGAACGAACAGGCCCAGGGCCCTTCAGCCTTTGAAAACCGTTTCGGATTTCTGTCCAAACCCGCCCGTATCCGGTTCCGCATGCTTGACCCGGATTTAGCTCTCATGGGCCTAACTGATCTCGAGATACCACAAAATGATTTTAATGATCTGCCCATAAGGCCCGGCACCATCTTTATTGTGGAAAACGAAATCACTGGTCTCTCCTTTCCGTCTTTTCCCAAAGCCATGGTGATCTTCGGCCTGGGATACAATCTCTCCGTTCTTTCAAATGCCCATTGGATGAAGGAAAAACAGATCTGGTACTGGAGCGACATCGACACCCACGGGTTTGCCATGATCGACCGGATTAGGCATCATTTCCCCCAAACCCGATCCGTTCTCATGGATGAGACCACGCTTTTATCCCACAAAGACCTCTGGGGCCATGAACCTTCCCCCCTCTCCCGGGACCTCCCCCTGCTGACACCAAAAGAAGCCTTTGTCTATGATGCCTTGCGGAACAATCTTTATGCCCCGGCTCTCCGGCTGGAGCAGGAGCGCATCTCTTTTGCGCAGGTCCGGCAGGTGCTGGACAAGATTCAAAAAGAGAGAAGATAATCATCTCTCTTTCAAGAATTTTCTCTGTTATTGTTTTTCTAAGGATGGCAAAGATTCTGAAATGAATCCGGGGTCCATAGGCCTTGTTCGATTCTTTTTTTATAGTGTTTTTCAGGAATCAGGCAATTTATTTCTTTTCTTATGCGTTCAAGATTTAAACGATCTTCAAATATGTTTTTGAATCTGTCAATGATCCCCTCGACGGGCCCTATTTCAACACCCAGCCATCTTCTGTTTTTGAGTTCTGAGACCGCATATGTTGTACCGGAACCTCCAAAGGGATCAAAAATAAAATCTCCTTCTTGTGAAGACATTTCTATGATCCTGTCCAATAATTTTACAGATAATTCATTTGAACCATTTCTTTTTTTATATTTTGCATGTCTTACCGGAGGGATATCAAGCCAGACATCGCTGATATTAACTCCGTTGGGGTTCATTTTATCCTTATATCCGCCATAGTCTTTGAGATCTCCGTGACAATGGGGGCAGATCCCCATGGGGAGTCTGTCCGGTTTGAAAGTTGATGGTTTTTCACCTTTGCAATAATAAAGCAGCGAATAATGCGATGGATACAATCTCCCTTTGATGGGTAAGGAATATTTGATATCAACTGAAATCCAGTGTCTGAAGGTTAACATTGAATTTAAAAATTCAGCCATGTGCAAATTCCATTTGGGAAGATTCCAGATAAACAGACTCCCGCCAGGCTTTAAAATTCTTGCGCATTCAAATGCCCAGTTTTCACACCATGATAAATATTGATTGGTCTTAAGGTTGTCATTGATTTTAGATGGATACAGTTTATTCAAATTAAAAGGAGGGTCGGCAAAAATCAGATCCAAGCAATCATTTTCAATTCCTTTAAATAGATTCAGACAGTCACATTGATATAGTTGGCCAAGTTCTGTTTTAAAGACAGGCTCTATCTTTTTAAGTATTCTATTTTTCTTTTGGCCGGGTGATAAAATTTTGCTTATATGGTCTGCGTTTTCTGAAATTAATGCTTTGAGCTCCTGGTTCAGACACCCTGTCATCAGCATCAATTGAATTTCAGAAATTCCGGTTTCCTTTAATATAATTTCCAGATCTGCTCCCGATGGCATTTTATGGGCATCATTATAATATCGAAGCTGTTTTATGGTTATCCCGGTTTTCTTCGCAAAAATGTCCAACTGCTGATTATTATTTATCTGTAAGGCTTTAAAAAGCATAATATGTCGTTTTCCTTAAGCTTGCTGGATTATTCTTATTAATTCATTTTATCACTAACACATAAAATCGGTCTAATCAATTCATTATTTGCGGACTATAGTCTGTAGAGACTGATTTGAAATTGTGTAATGTTGCAACATCCATATGGAGATATTTATTGTGACGACAGAAAAAGCATTTGGTCAAGTACTTAGAAAATTTAGGACAATCAATAACCTGTCCCAGGAAAAACTATCCCAGGAATGCGGTTTGGATCGAAGTTACATATCACTTCTTGAAAGGGGGTTACGGCAGCCCACACTAAAGACGATCCTGCTTCTTTCTAAAATTTTAAATACCACTGCTGCCGGCATCATTCACGATGTGGAGGAACTTTTAAATGAAAATATTGAAAACGGAATTTCTAATAAAAAAGGGTGAATTTTCCAATTCAAAAGAATTCGAAACCATATTGGCTGAAATTTATAAAGCAATTTCTTCCATAACATGGCCCCAGAACAGCAAAATATTCACCTTATATCCTGAAAAACAAGCAAGCGGAGTTGTCCCCATTAAACAGAATTTTATCAAATCACTTGAAGATAATGGATGGAAAAGTGAATTCAGGATGAGAATCGCTTCCCGGTTAAGGCCTGGACCGGTGGATTCAGTGAAATGTTTACCTGGGAACAGATTCTTTGCCGTGGAATGGGAAACCGGTAATATCTCTTCAAGCCACAGGGCAATGAATAAAATGGCTATCGGCTTGCTTGACAAAATTATCGAGGGCGGCATTCTGATTCTGCCATCCCGTGATATGTACCAATACCTTACTGACAGAATCGGCAATTTTGCTGAAATCGAACCGTACTTTCCCGTCTGGAAGAGCTTGACCATATCAAATGGTGTTCTGGCGGTTATTGAAATCGAACACGATGATTTATCAAGGCATGTCCCTCCCATTAGAAAAGGCATGGATGGCAGAGCGCTTAAATAAAACGGTACAAGACAACAAGGTTGAATGTAAAAGTCCGGGAGATATCATCAAACAAGGGATGTATCATCATCTATTCCCTGAAGGATTGGAGATCTGTCCCAATTTAAGCGAGGTATATGAACTTGCACTTGCCTATTATGAAAGCCGGATATTAACAAAAAAAGAACTTATAGAAAACAGTGCTTATTTTGTAAAAATAGATCACGAGCTTACCCGCCATTATTATATCTGTACTGGAGATCCGGTCAAAATCCCAGACTATTCCTCATCACGGTTGAAATCATTTTTTATTCAAAATCAATTCAGAACAGGGTATGCCACCCATGGTTTTTTCCCATACCGGGGGAAATTCCATCCCCAGATGATAAAAGCGATTATCAATATTATGGGAGTCAAGCCCGGCGAAACAATCCTTGACCCAATGATGGGTTCAGGTACGGCTCCGGTGGAGGCAGGTTTAATGGGGATTAAAGCTATCGGAGTGGATTCAAACCCATTCTGCCGGTTTATGGCGCAGACAAAATTCGATGCATTAACCATCAGGCCTGAATATTTGGATAAGTTTAAGGATAAGATTGAAATCCTGTTTTCGGATTTTATTTCCTGCCCTTCATTACTTTCACAACAGAAGTCTTTATTTTTTGAAAAATATCAAGATTTGGAGGAACATGAACGGGAAAAAATTTTCAATTTAATATTCCTGGCATTTCTTGACAGCGATGGGTATGCAAGACGATCTAACCGGAAAACCCATCTCGAATATTTTAAATCAATCTTTGAACGGTATCATGCCGCAGTTAGTAAAATTTCAGTTGTTTTAGACAATATAGATATTAAACCTGCCCCGGCCTTTCTTGTTCAGGGAGATGCAAGAAATCTTGATATTGAAACGAGCAGCATCGATGGCATCATTTTTTCACCTCCTTATAGTTTTGCCATTGATTACCTGGAAAATGATCTTCCCCATTTAAAATATTTTGAAAATGATATTTCATTGTTAAATGAAAATATGATTGGAATGAGGGGAGGCTCTTTAAAAGAAAAATACAGGTTATATTTGGAAGATATGGATAAAGTCATTTCAGAATGTTCCCGTGTTCTTAAAAAAGGCCGGATGTGTACCATCATCATTGGAACTAACGACAACCAGTTGAGCAAAGCCTTGAATATTCCAAAGGAAGAGATTATCAGGCTACATAAAGTCATTACAGAGATCGGAAAATCAAAAGGTTTTCAATTTGTAAGATCACTGCCAAGACAAATTATAGGAATGGCCAATACCATGCGGCAGGAATATATTGTGATTCTCCGGAAACATATATAAATGTTGATTATACAGGCGGGTCAATGATAATCCGAATGCCGGAATGTTTTAAAGCCATAAAGCGCATGAAGGACATGAAGTTTTCTCTTCTTCATGCCCTTCATGTTCTTCCTGGTAAAAAATCATAGAAATCAGGATAGCCGTATCACTTCAATTCATATGAAATCTCATCATTGATGGTTTTACCGTCAATGACAGCTTTCATCCGGATTTTATAAGTCCCCTTTGCCTTAAAGATCACATCAGCCCCATAACCGCCCGGGATCCCCATGGTCAGGGTTTTAAAAACTGTAGCATCGGGATTTGTAATTTCAAACCCGATTTTTCCGGATACGGGTTTGCCGCCCGCTGCCTTAATATAAAGCGCAAGATGGTTGGTGACATCCGGGCTGTCGCTCATGCCCGCCATTTTCATGCCTTCCATGCCCTTTGCCACGGCTTTTCGTTCTTCCAGGCTGAGAAGGCTGTATCGTAAGGCATAGCCTTCCACTGTTTTTTCAATTATCAAAACCCCTTTGTAAGGCTCTTCTGCAAAAGCAGGCGCATAAAAAGCTGCCAGAAGGAAAAGGGCAATCACTGATATTGTTTTTTTTGTTTTTGAGTTCATCTATCTTCCTCCATGTTTTATAATTGATTTAAATCCAATTTTATAATCGATCCGTTCGTTTTTTCCATAGTTTAAAAATAGCCGGGTATACCAGAAGTTCCAGAATAAATGAGGTCACAAGCCCGCCGATCATGGGGGCGGCAATGCGCTTCATCACGTCGGACCCGGCCGATGTGGACCACATGATGGGCAAAAGCCCCATAAAGGCCGCACACACCGTCATCATCTTGGGTCTGGCCCGTTTTACCGCGCCGTGAATAATGGCCTCATCCAGTTCAAATATATTATTGAGCTTGTTTCTCTTCTTGGCGTCATCATAGGACAGCTCCAGGAACAGGAGCATAAAAACCCCGGTTTCCGCATCCAGGCCCATGAGGGCGATCATGCCGACCCAGGCCGCAATGGAAACATTGTAGTCAAGAAAATAAAACAGCCAGATGGCGCCGATGGCGGAAAAGGGAACCGCCAGCATGACAAGACAGGATTTAAACACCGACCTTGTGTTGGCATACAAAAGAACAAAAATCAGGACCAGGGTAATGGGAATCAGGATCTTCATCCGTTCTTTCACCCGGATCATATTCTCGTACTGGCCGCTCCACTGAAGCGAATAGCCCGTGGGAAGGGTGAGCTCTGCCCCCACTTTTTTCTTTGCCTCTTCCACATACCCGCCAATATCTCTTCCCGTCATATAGACAAAAACATACCCGGACAAAAACCCGTTCTCATCCCTGAGCATGGAAGGGCCCTGGATCATTTTGATGTCGGCCAGCTGTGCCAATGGGACCTGGGCTCCTGTGGCCGTGGGAACAAGAATTCTTTCAAGCTGTTCAATGCTGTCCCGAAGCTCTCTTGGATAGCGAAGATTGACAGGATAGCGCTCCCGGCCTTCAATGGTGGTGGTGATATTCTCACCGCCCACGGCGCTGCCGATGATCATCTGGAGCTGGCCAATGGTCAAGCCGTAGCGGGCAAGCTGGTCTCTTCGGGGCTCAAAATCAAGGAAATAGCCGCCTGCGGTTCGTTCGGCAAAAACGCTGCTGGTGCCGGGGATGGTCTTGATAACCGATTCTATCTTTTGACCGATGCGTTCGATCTCTTTTAAATCTGCCCCGAAAATTTTGATCCCCACCGGGCTTCGGACACCGGTGGACAGCATATCAATCCTGGCCTTGATGGGCATGGTCATGGCCCCCCGGCTGGTGATACCGGGCATGGCAAGTTTTTCATCCATCTCTGCCAGGAGCTCTTCATAGGAGATGTGATCCGGCATTACTGTTCGGAAAACGGATTTCAGAAACTCCGGCGCCCAAGCCGAATAAAACCGGTCTTTTCCCCGCCACTCATTCTCCGGTTTTAAGACAATGGTGGTCTCCATCATGGAAAAAGGAGCCGGGTCTGTGGAGGTGTCTGCTCGTCCTGCCTTTCCGAACACCCGTTCCACTTCGGGAAAGGATTTCAGAATTTTGTCCTGGGCCTGAAGGATTCGCTCTGCCTCTGCCACGGACAGACCGGGAAGAGTGGTGGGCATGAAAAGAAGGGTGCCTTCCCTAAGAGGCGGCATGAATTCCGAGCCAAGCTTCATATACACAGGAATGCTCAGCAGCACCAGGGCAAGGGAAGCCATAATCACCTGCTTGGGATATTTTAAGACAAACCGGCAGGCCGGATCATACGCTTTAAAAATGGCCCGGCTGATGGGATGTTTTTCTTCAGAATAATAGGTCCCGACCAGGGTGGTGGAGGCAAGGCGGGACAGCCACACAGGCTTGAAATGAAACGGGTCCATGCGGGCAAACATCATGCGAAGGGCCGGGTCCAGGGAAATGGCCAGAATGGCGGCAATGGCCATGGCCAGATTCTTTGAAAAGGCAAGGGGCCGAAAAAGCCTTCCTTCCTGATCCACCAGGGCAAATACCGGGAGAAAGGCCACGGCAATGATGAGAAGCGAAAAAAACACCGAGGGCCCGACTTCTTTTAAGGCTTCCAGCCGAATGGTGTGGAAATCCCCTTTTCGGCCGTCCGCCTCCCAGTGATAAAGCTTATTGTATGCGTTTTCCACCTCCACAATGGCGCCGTCCACCAGAACCCCGATGGATATGGCAATACCGGCCAAAGACATGATATTGACCGTCACCCCCATGAAATAGAGAGGGATAAAGGAAAACAGGACCGACACCGGTATGGTGATGATGGGCACAATGGCCGAGGGGATATGCCATAAAAAAATCAGAATCACCAGGGACACAATGATCATTTCAATGATGAGCTCATGGCGCAGGGTGCCAAGGGCTCTTAAAATAAGATCGGACCGGTCATAGGTGGTAACGATTTTGACTCCTTTGGGCAGAGAAGATTTCAACTCTTCAAATTTGGCCTTGACCCGGTTGATGACATTCAGGGCATTTTCGCCGTGGCGCATGACCACAATCCCGCCCACGGTGTCGCCGGTCCCGTCCAGATCCGAAACCCCGCGCCGGATTTCCGGCCCCAGTTCCACCCGTGCAATGTCTTTTAAAAGAACCGGAACCCCGTTTTCCACCTTTACCACAATGCTTTCAAAATCGCTGATGCTTTTGCTGTAGCCCCGGCCCCGGACCATGTACTCGGCCCCGCTGAACTCCAGAACCCTTCCGCCCACTTCATTGTTGGATTCCCGGATGGCTTCCACCACCTTGTCCAGGGGCAGCTTATATGCCGATAAGCGGTTCGGGTCCACGGTGATCTGGTATTGTTTGACAAAACCGCCGATGGAGGCCACCTCGGCCACGCCCGGAACCGACTGAATGGCATAGCGAAGGGTCCAGTCCTGAAAGGAGCGGAGTTCATCCAGGGAATGGGTGTTGGAGTCATCTTTCAGGGCATACTGGAAGACCCAGCCGACACCTGTGGCATCGGGCCCAAGCTCGGTCTGGACACCCTGGGGCAGCCTTGGCTGGATCTTGGAGAGATATTCAAGCACCCGTGAGCGGGCCCAGTAAAGATCGGTCCCGTCTTTGAAAATGACATAGACATAAGAAAAGCCGAAATCTGAAAACCCGCGGATGGCTTTTACTTCCGGTGCTCCCAGCAAGGCGGTGACAATGGGATAGGTCACCTGGTCTTCAATGATATCCGGGGACCGGTCCCACCTGGAAAAAATAATGACCTGGGTATCGGACAGGTCCGGGAGCGCATCCAGCCGGATATTTTTCAGGATATAGAGAGAGACGGCCCCGATCATAAGGGTAAACAGAATCACCAGCCAGCGGTTGAGGGCACAAAATTCAATGATTTTTTTAATCATTTTTTGTCTCCGTCAGATTTTGAATCCGCTGTTTTGACGGCTCCCTGGATAATGGCCTGGAGTCTGGATTCGGAATCCAGAAGGAAATTGGCTTTGACCGCCACCCTTTCACCTTCGGCAACGCCGGAAAGAATCTGAATTTTCCCGTTGCTTCTTGCCCCGGCCATGACTTCACGGGGCTCAAACCGGTTGCCCTCGGTATTGACAAAAGCAATTTTTCTTAAACCCGAATACATGACCGCCGAATCCGGAACCACCACAGACTCCCCCATATCGAGATTCAACCGGACATCCACAAACATCCCCGGTTTTAAGCGCATCTCTTCATTGGAAAATTCCATCCTGGCCCTTAAGGTGCGGCTTTCCGTATTCAGATAGGGATAGATATAGGTGACTTTGCCTTTTAAGGAAAGACCGGGGTCATAGGATGAAAACAGCTCTGCCTCCTGGCCAGGCTTTAATTCTCCTGCCTCATATTCGTAAAAATCGGCTTCCACCCAGATTTGGGAAAAATCCGTCAAGGTCAACAATGCCATTCCGGGTTCGACTTTCTGGCCTGCAAAAACCTCTTTTGCCGTGACAACCCCTGATACCGGGGCTTCAAGCGTAATGAGGCGCTGCACTTTTTTTGTCTTTTCAAGTTCTTTGATAAATGCATCCGGAACATTGAAAAGCTTTAATCGCTTTGTGGATGCCTCCAACAGGGTTTGGATATATTTTTTTTCTTCAGACGGTTTTGATGCATCCATTTTTCCACGGGCTTCCAGGGCCCCGATAAATTCCTCCTGGCTGGACACCAGCTCAGGGGAATAGATGGATAAAAGCGGGGTTCCTTTGGTGACCATGCGGCCCAGATAATTGACATAAAGCTCTTCCACCCATCCTGAAACACGGGTCTGAACCCGGGTTATCCTTGTTTCGTCGGGAAGAACCTGACCCACGGTACGGATGGTTTTAACAAACCCCTCTGAGACGGCAGGAGCCGTGATAACACCGGATAATTCAATTCCCTGCGAAGACAGGACAACGGGTGCCATGCCGGATACGCCGGTGTCTGAACCGCCCTTGGCCTCATCAGCGTAGACCGGTATATAATCCATGCCCATTTCGTCCTTGGCCGGCACAGGAGAAGAAATCCGGGGGTCCATGGGGTTCCGGTAAAACAGGATTTTTCGGTCTTTCCCGGATTTTACATCAGCCGTTGTTTCTTTATTTTCATCTTCGCTGAAAAAGTCTTCCGTTTCCTTTTCAAGATCAGACCTGGGTGGTTGCGCCTGTTCGGTTTTTACGGCGGAATGGGTATCATGACCGGGGAGTTCTTTTGGATCCGGGTTTTGGCGGCTTTTAAGAAAAAAGAGCGAAAGACCCACGACTGCGGCGATAATGAAAATCGTCATCATCGTCCTGACCCCTGAGCTGCCTTTTTTGCTGAATACCCTATTTTGCATGGCGTTCATCCTTTTCTTTTAATAAGGCCGGTCTTGAAACCCCGATGGTTTTGTAAAGATCAGCAAGGGCAATAAAAAAATCCGCCCTTTTTCTCTGGGCGGCAAGATTGGTTTCAAACATCAGGAGGACGGCATCCATAGTATCGGAAAAAGCAACGGAGCCTGTTTCATAAGCTTTGGAAGATGCGGCATAATTCAATCGGGACAAGGATTCAATCTCTTGGCTGTAGACCCATGCCTCGCGCCCGGCCCGGTCAGCAGAAAACCAAGCCTCCCGGACATCTGCCGCTGTCTCTGCTTCTTTGGCCTTGAGCTCTTCCTTTAATGCCGAGAGCTGTTGTCTTGTTTCCCTCAGATAGGCTTCGGACAAATTGGTCCAGGGCATCCTGGGCAGACCTGACCCCATAAAAGCCGGAGTTGTTATGGCAAAAGGCTCTTCCATTTTCATGGTGCCGGACCCTGTCACAGCCCGGTTTTCGGTTAAGGCCAGATTCGGTGTAAGGCCCGGATATATTTCGGTTTCCGCCATTTCAATCATCAGTTCCATCCGGGTGATCATCAGCCTTGTTTTTTCAAGCTCCTGATTATGGTTTAAAGCGATTTTTATTAAATCTTCTAAAATCAGATCAAAGGGCCGTGGAATCAGCTTGTCTGCTTCCGGCCCGGCCGGGGCTCCTATTTTTGCAGATCCGGGGAGCAGCAAAAGAGATTTCAGCTTTTTTTCAATATTGAGCCCTTCTTCAAAGATCGTCAGTACTTCCACCTTCATTTTTTCCTTTTGGATTTTAACCCTTGTCAGCTCCGGCAGCTTTGATTTACCGGTTTCATACTGCCGGGTTACTGAGGCCTCCAGCTTTTCAAGAAGGCTTAGCGTCTGCCGGGCAATGTTTTTTGCCGCTGCATTGTAGATCAGTTCCTGAAAATTCTTTCTTGCTTGGGTCAGGATGGTGCGTTTGACAATCTCAAGATCCATCAGGGCGATTTTAACTTCTTGATGGACAATATCCCCTTTCAGGGAAAGAATTCCGGGAAAGGGAAATTTTCTGTATATGGATTCCATGTCTTCCATATTGCCTACACCGGTCATGACACCGGCATTAAAGGCGGAATAGCTTCGGATGATATCATCCAGGACCGATGCCTGGCTGTAGGATTCAAGAGTGGCAAGAAAGGTTTTTTCCGCATTTTTGATGGTTGCATTTCGACCCGAGACGAGAATTTCAAAATCTGCCAAAGAAAACCCGTCGGTCAAAAGGCTTGCAGCAGCCTCATCGTCGGTAAAGGCATTGGAAATCATCTTCACCCGATCCGGGTCAGGGGTAAAAAAGGATTTTTCCCTTGAAGGGGAGGCAATGGTTTTTTCCCATTCTTTTTGGATTTTTTCCAGTTTGTTTTTCTGTTCTTCAAAATCTTTGTCTTCAGATGGCTGATCCAAAGGGGTCCTGGGCGTTTTTACATCCTTTGATGTCTGATAAAGCGCAGGCGGCCTGTAGGCGTCCATTTCCCTTATTACATCCTGATGACCGGTGCAGGACCATAGGATCATCGCAATCCCCGGCAGAAAAATCCATGAAACGGCGTGTCTCATGGCTGTTCCTTTGCCTGAGCAGGAGGTGTTGGTTCCTCTTTTTTTGTGAGGCTCTGTCCGGCTAGCCCCTCCAGCCGGGCCAGGTATTTGCCGTAATCCGCCTTTGCCCGGGCCAGGGCCAGCTGGAAATTATACCATACCGACTGGGTCTCGAGATAATCGGTGATGCTGCCTTGCCCCTGGCGATTCCATACATCTGCCCTTTCCACTGCTTTTGCAGCCTCGGGCACCAGTTTATCGCGATAAAGAACAATCAGGCGCTGCGCATTCTGCAGCCGGAAATAATTCTCCCTGACCAGGGCCCGGGTTTCATTAAGCCTGGTTTTTGCCATGGCTTTGGTTTTTTCAACCACAGCCTTTGCAGACCCGGTCCGGCCGGAATTTTTATCAAACCTGATCGGCAGGCTCATGCCGAACTGGACCCCATAGCTTTCATTGCGAACCGTACCTGTCATGTCCTGCTCCAGGGCTTCTTCATACAAGAGGCCAAAGGTGAATTCCGGAAGGGTCTCAAATTTTGCGACCCTGGCCTCTGCTTCTGCTTTTCTGATCTCTTCTCCTGCCATCCGGATTTCTTCACGGTTTTTTTCAGCCAGGACAAAAATATCATCCAATGGATAAATGACGGGCTCATTCGGTTCGGCGGTCAGGGGACCGACAGCCGCATCCCGGTCTCGGTTCAAAAGCGCATTGAGCCTTGTTATCTCGGTAATTTCCAGTTCTTTCAGCAACAGCTCATCATAGCCGCTCTGGGCAGACTGGGACTGGGCTTTCATGACATCGATCAAAGCAGACCGGTTACCGGCATAAGCGGTTTCGCTGATGGTCCGGATCTGTTCTAAAAGCGCCTGGTTGTTTTTCGCAATCCTGACCGCTTCCCGGATGTATGAAAGCTCATGAAAGGATTCCCGGATACCAATCATCACCTCCCGGACCGACCGGTCCAGGTCCAAGCGGTTGACGGCGGCTCCGGCTTTTGTGGCCTCACCCGCAGCCGTGAGTTTTCCGGGAAAAGGGATGGTCTGGGACAGCATGACCTCATATTTTTGTAAATCCAGATTATTTGCCATGGATTTCGGCCAATACGTCAAAAGGATTTCAGGGTCAGGATAGGCCGTATCGACCCGGTATCTTTCCAAAGATTCCTTCCACACAGCCCGGCTTGCCTCAATCATGGGGCTTGTTTCATAGGCATAGGCCATCAGGTCCGAAAGCCTTGGGCCGGTTTTCAGGCGCTGCTCAAGCAGTTCCATGGATTGTTCATCGGAAAAGGCAAGGGTTGGAAATAAAATCAGGACGGACAGGACAATTGCTTTTACATATTTGGGTATCGGACAAACAAAATTCATAGGGCAGTGAATCCTTATAAAAAAGGCTTTTTAAAAAGAATACAATCAAATTTTGTGCCACTCGGCAAAGAATTGGGAATGAACCCATAATGATATGAATTCATTGAAAAAACAAGATGTAATAAAACCGGCGATAGAAGAGCGAGAATTTTTTTGTAGACTATTCTTCAAGTCAATGAAGACTATTCTACTCTATAAGGAATTCCTTCATGAAACCCATTTTTTCAGCATTGCAGAAAGCTCGCCGGGCTTGACCGGTTTTGAAAGATAATCATTCATACCGGCTTTCAGACATTTTTCCTTGTCTCCGACCATGGCATGGGCTGTCATGGCGATGACAGGGACATGGGGATTCAGGGCTCCGGAGTCGGGGTTCCGGATTTCCCGGGTTGCGCTGTATCCGTCCAGTTCCGGCATCTGACAATCCATAAGGACAAGATCATAATGGTTCTTTTGCAATGCATTTACAGCTTTTCTTCCACTGTCTACTGCCTCTGCCTCATATCCGAGTTTAGCCAGCTTCTTCAGCGCCACCTTCTGATTGATCATATTGTCTTCAGCCAGAAGAATTTTGATTTTCTTGGAATTTTCTTCCGACAGGGTATATCGGGTGACAATCCCTGAAACACCTTGTTTTGTTGGGTTTTCAAGAACCCCACAGATCCGGCAGAGGCATGAAAGGAGCTGTTCCTGTTTTATGGGTTTTGTCAGGTATGCTGAAAACCCGATGGATTCCAACCGCTTGGCATCCCCCCGTTCTCCAAGAGATGTCATCATAACCAGAAGGGATTTTTGAATCAGGGGATTTTCCTTGATCCGTCTTCCAAGGGTTTCACCGCTCATGGAGGACATCCTGATATCAATGAAAACAATGTCAAAAGGGATTTTATCCCGTGCTGCGTTTATAAGTTTCTCCAAACTTTCTTCGCCCGACAGTGCCTCTTCACAAGAACATCCCAGGGTTTCAAGCTGCCCCCTTAATACTTGCCGGCCGGATTTGCCGTCATTCACGATGAGAATGGATTTTTTTTTGATGTCCCCCGGCAAAACCTGCTTTTTGGAAGGGCTGGTTTCCGGCTTTTGAAAAACCGCCGTAAAATAGAATTCAGATCCTTTGCCGGGCTCGCTGCTGACTCCGACACGGCCCCCCATAAATTCCACCAGCTTTTTTGAAATCATCAGTCCTAATCCTGTTCCCCCATATTTACGAGTCATGGACCCGTCCACCTGGGAAAAGGACATAAAGAGCCTGTCCAATTTATCTTCCGATATTCCAATGCCGGTATCGGATACGCTGAAGCGGATAATGACCTCGGTCCCATTCTCCTGTTCCGGGGTAACAGAAATCAAAATCTCTCCTTTTTCCGTAAATTTAACCGCATTTCCGGCAAGATTGACAAGAATCTGCCTGAGTCGGCCGGGGTCTCCGATAAGGGTCTCCGGTACTTGCGGGTGGAACTGAGTGATATATTCCAATTCTTTTTCATGGGCTTTGACGGATACGATATCTGCAACTGATTCAAGGGTTGTCCTTAAATCAAAGGGGATCAGGTCAAGGGTATATTTACCGGCTTCAATCTTCGAATAGTCCAGAATATCATTGATCAAGGATAACAATACTTCACCGCTGGCCCGGATGGTCTTTGCATATTCAGTCTGCTCCGGTGTCATTTCCGTTCCCATTAAAAGATCGGTCATCCCGATGACCCCGTTCATAGGAGTCCGGATTTCATGGCTCATATTGGCCAGAAATTCGCTTTTTGCCCTATTGGCCACTTCTGCTTTCTGGGTCAGCAGATTAGCCTTGGAAACGGCTTTTTCAAGTTCACGATTCACAGTCTCCAGTTCTCTTTTTGCCTTGTTTTCAAGGGTGATATCCTGGTAATTCACAACCGTGCCCGCCTTGTCCCCCCGGCTGTCTCTGAGCAGGGCCGCGCCAAGCCTTACATCAAGGGTTCGGCCGTCTTTTGTAAGGCGGCAGGATTCAAATCCGGTGATGTTTTCCCCTCTAAGTATGGTTTCAACCGCCTTTCTTGTTTCCTCTTTGCGATCTTTCGGAATAAAATCCATTTGCTTTCCCAGAATTTCATTCAAAGGCCACCCAAACACCCTTGTAAACGAAGGGTTTACATAGGTCACCCGGCCTTGGGTGTCGTAGACGGATATGGGGTCTGCAATGGTCTCGGCCACTATCCTGAGCCGTTCATCACTTTCTTGTTTTGCACTTTGGGCCTCTTTTAAGGGGCGGATATCCATAAAGGCCTCAATAATCACATCTTCGTCCTCAATCGTCATGGGGATGGCTGTCTTATAAACCGGGACATGGCTTTTATTTTTGTGAACAATTACATTTTCCGCCTGTTCCACAACCCTTCCAAGATCGGTGATGGGGCATCGGCCTTTTTCATTGGGGCAGATGGCATCATGGCAGATTTGTCCTAAAACCTCGTTCTCGTCCTCAAAGCCCATCAGGGCCAAAGCGGCTTTATTGATTCTTCGGATCTGCTTGTTGCTATTGACGATGACCATGCCGATGGGGAGATGATCGATAATTTTTTGTGTCATATCCAGTGAACGCTTCAGTTTTTCTTCGATCAAAAGCTCATTGGTTATGTCCTTGTTAACGCCCCGGTAACCGATGACGATACCGGTTTCGTCCAAAATGGGGAACCCGCTGGTGGAAAGACAGACTTTCCTTCCGTCCCTGGCCAGGTTCCAGTTTTTTTGATTTGAAAGCGGCTGTTTGTTTTTCAGGATTTCTTTGAATATATCCTTTTGCCGTCTTCTCTCATCTTCCGGCATAAAATCAAAAGGGCTTTTTCCTATTAGTTCTTCAGACTCATAGCCAAGGATTTTTCTCGGATTTCCTGCTGAAAAAGTATATTTGCCGCTCCGATCTGTTTCCCAGATCCAGTCGGCAATACTCATGCAGATATCCCGGAATCTTGCTTCGCTTTCGGTTGGATTTTTTTGCAGATGTGCCCCAGGCGCGGGCTCTTTTTGAATACTGCAAAAACTTTTTTGATCTGATTTTTCATTCATAAAACATAAGGTCCTGTTCCCTTAAAAATAATGATGATATGCCGGTGAATTGAAAAACGGATAAAAATACTATATATCAAAACACTTTTTTTTAATCAAACATTGTTTCAAATTATCATAATGTGCTAATACTGCCGGCAAGGATAATTTTTTAGGAACGGACTTAAACAATGAGTATCCGGTTTTTACATAAAACATTGAAAAATCCGACCGTTCTTGCCTCCGGGATTCTCGGGAACAGCAAGGACATTCTTGAACGGGTCCATGAAAACGGATGCGGTCTTGTGACCTTGAAATCCATTGGACCGGAACAAAGAGACGGGCATAAAAATCCGACAGTGATTGATCTTGGCTGCGGTATGATCAATGCCGTGGGCCTGCCGTCTCCCGGGTACCTGAACATGGAAAATGAATGGGCCGAACTCGAAAACCGGAATTTTCCCATCATTGCCAGTATTTATGGCGGTTCTGTGGATGAATACCGGAGGGTGGCCGAATATGTCTCTGCAAAAAAGCCTGATTTTATTGAAATCAATATTTCCTGCCCCAATTCCGAAAAGCACGGCATGCTCTTTGGCATCAGCCGGGAATCTTCCAGAGATGTGGTTTCTGCCGTAAAAAAGGTCATCACGGTCCCGCTCATTGTAAAACTTACCCCCCAGGCGCCGGACATCGCAGAGATTGCAAAAACTTGTGAAGACGCCGGAGCCGATGCCATCTGCGCCATCAACACGGTGGGGCCGGGCATGGTCATTGACATTGAGTCCAAAAGACCGGTGCTGGCCTTTAAAAAAGGAGGCCTGTCCGGACCCATGATCAAACCCATTGCCGTCCGGTGCGTGTATGATATTTATAAAGTGGTTTCAATTCCCATCATTGGTCTTGGCGGCATCATGACCGGGGAAGATGCAATTGAAATGATTATGGCCGGGGCAAGTCTTGTGGGGATCGGAACGGCTGTCCGGTATCGGGGCATTGAGGTGTTTCAGAGGGTTGCCGATGAAATAGAGGACTGGCTTACCAATCGCAATTTCAGTCTTGCGGATATCAAAGGGGCGGCCCATAAGGAATGACAGGGAAAACATCATGATAACGACAAACCCCATTACAGACCAAAAACCTGTTATGCTCCGGGTCAAAGAAAAAAAAACAGAAGCCCCGGGCTATGCCACCCTGTTTTTTGATTACAGTCTTGCCTTTAAACCGGGGCAGTTCATCATGGTCTGGATTCCGGGACTGGATGAAAAACCCTATACTGTTTCACATCACTCTTCAAACGAATTTGCCGTCACCATTGAAGCCAAAGGAATATTTTCAAAAAAAGCCATAACCCTTGATAAAGGGGATCTTGTCGGCATCCGGGGCCCTTTTGGCAATGGGTTTGATATTTTGCCGGGCCAGACTGCCGCCGTGGTTGCCGGCGGATGCGGTATGGCGCCCCTGGCCACCCTGGTGGAATGCCTTCCCGACAACACCACAACCCTTATCCACGGCGCACGTTCTAAAGATTTTTTGCTTTTCCCGGACAGGTTTGCCGTTTCCCGTGAATTCTGCACCGACGACGGCAGTTTCGGCCATAAGGGCTTTGTGACAGACCTTCTTAAGCGCCGGATCACCACAGGAAAACCCCTGGACATGGTTTATGCCTGCGGTCCGGAAATCATGATGTTCAAGGTTTTTGAACTTTGCGAAACCCACGGTATCCCCTGTCAGGTCTCGCTTGAGCGCTATATGAGATGCGGCTTCGGTGTCTGCGGGGCCTGTGTCTGCGGAAAACAGGTGGTCTGCAAGGATGGGCCGGTATTTCACTCAAAGGCCTTGAGGGAAATGAAAGATTTTAATAAAAAAGCCCTTTTAAAATCAGGAAAAGAAGTGGATCTTTCCCTGTATTTTTCATGGCGCTGCCAATAGAACCGATGATGATATAAGGATACCCATTCATGACCTATAAATCAGAATTTATTGAATTTCTTGTGGAATGCAATGCCTTAAGATTCGGCGAATTTGAACTGAAAAGCGGCCGGATTGCCCCCTATTTCATCAATACCGGCATGTTTGACACCGGCATGAAAATCAAAAAACTGGGAAGTTTTTATGCAAGGGCGATTCAGGAACATTTTGCCGATGCCTTTGACGGCATATACGGTCCGGCCTATAAAGGCATTCCCCTGTGCATCTCGGCTGCCGCCGCCCTGTCCGACATGGGCATGGACAAAGGCTATGTCTTTAACCGGAAAGAGGCCAAAACCTATGCCGACAAAAGTGTTGTGGTGGGCATGCCGCTGACATCCGTTTCCCGCCTCATCCTGGTGGATGATGTCATCACCTCGGGAAAAGCCATCCGGGAATCCCTGGAGGTTTTAAAATCCTGCGGGAATCCAAAAATTGCAGGCATCATTATCAGCGTCAATCGTGAAGAAAAAGGCAAAACCGATGAAAACGCATTAAGGGAAGTTGAAAAGACGCTTGGCATTCCCATCCACGCCATTGCCACCATCACGGATATCAAAACCTGTCTTTATAATCGAAAAATTAACGGAAAAATCATTCTTGACGATGTCATGCTGTCCAAGATCAATGCGTATCTCTCGCAATACGGAGCCGGGTGAAAATCAACCCGGCAGATTGATCAGCAACTGATTTATACGGTTTATATAATCCAGATTTTTACACGGTTTTGACAGATGATCAATACAGGGATCTCTTTGCTTTAAGTCTTTGATGGACTCTAAAAACTCTATATTTCCGGAAATAAAAAGGATGGGAACGGTTTGATCCGTTTTCCGGATGTGATGATACACATCCATGCCGTTCAGTTCTCCGGGCAGGATATAATCAAGACTGATCAAATCATATGTGTTTCTGTCTAATAAATCCATTGCAACCCGGCCGTTACCCGCAAGATCAACCCTGTGTTTTAATGCTTCATGGGTCAGTATCCGGTACTGGATATCCGAAATGGCCTGCTCGTCTTCAACCAGCAGGATATATTTCCCCTGACAGATCTTTTCTTTTTTAACTTCTTGTATTTCTTCAGGGGTTAATCTTTTTTTTGTTACCGGTAAGGAGATGGTCACTTTTGTTCCTTTTTTCAGCTCAGAGGATACCCAGATGCTTCCCTTGTGCTGTTCGACATATTTTTTTACATTGGACATGCCATAGCCGGTTCCTTTAATTCCGGGTTTATACATTCCGGCTTTGTCTTTACTGCCTTTAAGGGTAAAGGAGGGTTCAAAAATCTCTTTGACAAATTCATAGGGAATGCCGCACCCATTATCTTCAATCTTAAGGAAAACAAATTCCCCTTTATGATAGGTCCGGGCGATGATTTCCGGCTGCTGAGCAAGACTCACGGCATGGATTGAATTTTGGAGCAGATTCACAATGGCATGTTCCATCATCCCCGGGTCAGCCAGAACCTCGGGAATGCCGCGGCCATACTGCCGGATCACCTGGATGCCTTCCAGATCTTTTCTCAGAAGATTGATGACAAGCTCCATCTTCTCATCAATTGAAAAGAATTCCTGCCTTGGTTCCTGATCTCTTGCAAAGGCCACAAGGTTTTTGGTAAGGTTTTTACCCCGAAGGGTCTGTTCAAAAATCAGCTCCAGTGTTTTTTTTGTTTTATCATCCGGGCAGTCCAGAATAGCCAGTTCTGCATTGCCCATCACCACACCCAGGATATTGTTGAAATCATGGGCCATTTTTCCGGCAATCTGGCCTACCAGGGCAAGTTTTTCTGCTTCAGCCGCCTGGGAAACGGCCTCCACTTTTTCAGCCTGAGCCTTTCGCAGTTCGGTAATATCCTCTCCCACATAAATAATTCTTTCCAGAGAGCCGTCCGGTTTGAAGACTGCATCAAACAGCCCGCTGAAATAATGGATTTGGCCCTTTTTATCTTTAAGCCTGTAGTTTAAAAAAGCCTTTGATTTTTTTCTTTTTCTGGCATTGTCAAGATGCTTAAGCAAAGGCCCGATATCTTCTTCTTCCATCAATGTAAAGCCGGATCTCCCTATCAGTTCTTCCGGCTTATATCCTAACTGATCATGGGACGGGCTTGCAAAAATATAATCGCCTTTTGAATCCAGAATGGAAACAAGGGCGCTGGTATTTTCAGTAATCAGTTTAAACAATTCTTCACTTTTTTTCAAAGCCTCTTCCGCCTGTTTTCTTTCAATGGCAATGGCCACCTGGTCTGAAACAGAGGATAATATCTTCAGATCCTCTTCATTATATAACCCTTCATCCGTATAACTCTGCACCGCGATCACCCCGATGACCTTATTTTTGATCATTAACGGAACGCCCATCCATATCAATGGCACAGGCCCAAAGAAACCTTTTTGCGCAGCCCTTTTTTCAAGCTCCTGTTTCCTTAAAAGAATGGGTTTTGCCTGTGAAACGACCAAACCGCTTAATGAATTTTTTTCATTGAAATTTTTAATCGGAGAAAAATCTTCATCCACTGTATCCACAAAATAGGGAAAGTGAAGAGTGCTCTTTTTTGTTTCTACAAGGACAATAAAAAAATTGGTGACATCCAGCACTTTTCTCAATAAATGGTGAATATGCTGATAAAGATCTGAGAGATTTTCAGTCTCTGCCACTGTATTTGAAATAGCAAACAGCGTCTTATTAATATCTTCCGCCCGTTTTATTTTTGTTATGTCTTCAATAAAGGACTGCATCCCGGTCATTCTTTTTGAGCCGTTTTTATCTTCAAAAATGGCTTCTGAAGTGATCCTTATCCAGCGAAGATCGTTTTTGGAATTAAAAATTCTGATTTCATAGGCATCCGTGTCTGTTTTTCCTTCTTGTCTCAGTTTGATTTTATTCTGCACAATTTTCACATCATCCGGATGTACAACCAAATGATAGGTTTTTTTAAGCCATTCTTCTTTTTTATACCCTGTGATGTCTTCAAGCCTTTTATTTGAATAGGTAAACTCACCCTTTAAATTGGTTATAAAAATTCCAATAGGCGCATTATCAATAAAGCGCCTGTGGGTTTCCTCGCTTTTTTTCAAGGTATTTTCTATCTCTTTTCTTTCGGTAATATCCCGGACATTAACAACAACACCTTGAATATCAGGGTTTTCCAGTTGATTCGTTCCCCAGGCTTCCAGATAAACCCAGGAGCCGTTTTTGTGCCGGTGCCGGTATTGTGCACCGCCTTGTCCATCCCGTATAATTGTTAAAAAAGCATCCCGGGTGCGTTCCTGATCTTCCGGATGGATCATTTCTTTGATGACGGGAAGATTGATTAATTCGGAAGGGTGGTACCCCAGCATCTTTTCAACAACATTGCTGACATAAATCTGCATCCCGTCTTTATCCAGAATGGTAATGGAATCTGATGAGTTTTTAATGAGCGCCTTAAACCTCCGCTCGCTTGCGTACAATTCAATTTCAACCTTTTTCCTGTGCAGGGCAAGGACGGCCTGATTGATAAATGTTTCAATCAATAGGATTTTTTTTTCTATCAGATCCTGGTTTTCCCCCTGCCGGCAGATAATGACCGCATCTCCAAACAGTTCTCCACGGCGGGCAAATCCCATAACATAGATAGTACCGATATTGAGCAATTTTTCGATGGCTTGACAAACAATTTTCGGAATGCTTTTGAAGCTGAGTTCGTAAAGCCCTTCAGGGCCTTGGGACATTTTCCCCGTTAAAAGGACCTTCATTGCTTCTTCATCATTCAGCGCCACTGACATGTCTTCCGGATTCTTGTCTAAAAGCTTGATGATATTCTCGGTAAATTCGCCAAGCCCTGTTAAGGATCTGATATGGAAACGACGGGTATGCTTATCATACTCATTGATGATGACAAAGGCATTCCCGACAATCGCTTTGAGCCGGTTTCCAATCACTTGATAGATATCCTGGTCCGGTAAAATATCAAAAAGTTCAGCGTATGTGTGAGACAAAAATTCTAAGTCATTGAGATGTGTTATATTTTTTAAATCTATACCAATAGGTGTATTCGACATGATGTCTGCCTGCCGGTTTTATTTTTTAGTTTCGAATGGGTTTATTAGAAATTACATGAAAAAACATCTATTTGAAAGAATTATTATTCGATTGATATAAAGGGTTTCAAGACAGACCACCACGGCCCATCTCTGATATGGACAGCCGCAAGGTGCTGAAAAAAGATGTTTTTAAATTGTTTTTTTTGCTGTACCATCCTGTAATCCGCTAAAAAAAAGGAGATTGAACCATGGCATGTTCATTAGAAAAAGTATTCATCGACAAAACCATTGAATTTCACGGTCACAATTGTCCCGGGCTGACCATCGGCATCCGTGCTGCAGAGCTGGCCATGGAAAAACTCGATATATGTAATTCTACCGCTCCGGTTTGTGTCACGGAAACCGATATGTGCGCCGTGGATGCCATCCAGTTTCTGACCGGATGTTCCTTTGGCAAAGGAAACCTGATTCACAGGGATTTCGGCAAATCCGCCTTTACCTTTTTTGATAGAAATACTCAAAAAGGCTTCCGCGCCGTATTTAAAAATGATTTTGCAAAAGATGAACAGGACCGGACCGTCAGGATCAAAAAACTCCTGGATGCGGATTTAAAGGATTTGTTTGAAACTCAGGAGGTCACTCTCCCGCCGGTCAGACCGGCAAGGATTTTAAAAAGTATCCAGTGCGGCGATTGTGGTGAGATGACCATGGAATCCCGTATCCGGCTTTTTGATGGCAAAAATTTGTGCATCCCCTGTTTTCAAAAGGTGGAGCAGAAGATTTAATCCCATATCACCCTGAAATCATGCACTTCAAGATGGATCAATACCGGTCCTTTAAAAGGGTTACCTCTCGGCCCTCTGGGGGTCACCCGTCTTTTTGATGTGTAAACTGCCCCATTGTTTTTTGCATGACCCAAAACTACATTGGCTGCAAATGCAAACCTGCTGATGATATCGGCGGTATAGTCGTGTTGAATCAAAAGCCCGGTTTGGCGGTCAAACCTGAATTGCTGAATCCGGCAGTGTGTGGGGATCCATTCAGGGAATCTTGCCTCCAGCCTGCCAGGCTCAAGCTCTTTCCAGGAGATATCGTCCCGCATCAGCAATACCGGGAGGGAAAAATAATTCCAAGATGCATAATTTGCAAAATATGCCATATCCATATCGTCCCAATAGAATAATCTTCTGCCCCAGGTAAAATACTCACGGGCATTATGGCGCTCTGAAACAATCTTTCCGTGTTCATTTTCCAAGCGGACATCATCACCGTCAAGAACGCCGGTGATGTCCGGATTACTGCCGATAGGGGTTAATCTGGAAAAAGGCCTGTGAAGATTTAAAATCATTTTGGCATGCTGAAAAAAGGGTCTGCGTTTTAATGTAAACGCCAGTCCAAAAGCGCTTATCTCTGCTTCCACATATTTTGCAGTTTGCCAGAGTGCGCTTCCCCCGTATGCGGCTATTGCTTTTTCAGCGGTTTTGGAAAGATTCATGGGGCAGCCTTTTGCAAAAACAAATCCGTGCTCAGGTATCTTTCCCCGGTGTCGCAGATAACAAAGACGATTGTTTTGCCTTTGTTTTCCGGTCTTGCAGCCACGAGCTTTGCCGCATGGAAAGCAGCTCCCGATGAGATTCCGCAGAGGAGTCCTTCTTCAAGGGCAAGATCTTTGGCACCTTGAAAGGCTTCTTCGTTCTGAACCTGGATGATTTCATCCAGGATGTTCACATTCAGGTTTTTGGGGATAAACCCTGCACCAATACCCTGGATTTTATGGGGAGCCGGGCTTCCGCCGGAGATGACGGGCGAAGCTGCGGGTTCTACGGCAATGGATTTGAGGCCTGGTTTTTTCTGTTTCAGGACTTCTGACACGCCTGTGATCGTTCCGCCGGTGCCCACACCGGCCACAAAGATATCGATTTTTCCATCCGTGTCGTTCCAAATTTCAAGGGCTGTGGTTTTTCGGTGGATTTCCGGATTGGCCGGGTTGGAAAACTGGTCCGGCATAAAGGCATTGGGAGTGGTCTCTAGGATTTTTTTGGCTTCTTCAATGGCGCCTTTCATGCCTCTGGCGCCTTCGGTCAGCACCAGGGCAGCGCCCAGGTGTTTTAAAATCTGCCGGCGCTCGATGCTGAGGGTTTCGGGCATGGTGAGGATCAGCTTCAGGCCTTTGGTTCTGGCCACAAAGGCAAGGGCAATGCCTGTATTGCCGCTGGTGGGTTCCACGATCACGGAATCGGCATTGATTTTTCCGGTCTGAAAGGCATCCTCTATCATGGCAAGACCGATCCGGTCCTTGACACTGGACAGGGGATTAAAAAATTCCAGTTTCCCATACAGGTTTGCCCCGGTTTTTTGGCTGGCGGTTTTAATATGGACAAGCGGGGTGTTGCCGATGGTTTTTGTAATATCAGACTTGATATTCATGGCTTTTCTCCTCTGTCTCCTGGTATTTGTAAATAAGGCGGGGGGAATCGATAAACACTTTGGTGTCCGGCGGGATGGAGCTGGTCAGCCAGACATTGCCCCCTACAACGGACCGGGCGCCGATGACGGTGTCCCCGCCCAGGATGGTGGCACCGGAATAAATAATGACATCATCCTCAATGGAGGGGTGGCGTTTGGCGCCCCTCAGTTTTTTTCCGGCATTGGGCGGCAAAGACAGGGCGCCAATGGTGACATTCTGGTACATTCTCACATTGTCCCCGATGACACTGGTTTCCCCGATCACAAGGCCTGTGCCGTGATCAATAACAAAGCGTTCCCCGATTCTTGCGCCCGGATGAATATCAATTCCGGTCATGCTGTGGGCATGCTCGGTCATGATCCTCGGCAGTTGGGGAACTCCCAGGTTGAACATAATATGGGCAATCCTGTAAACCGTAATGGCATAGAGCCCGGGATAAGAGAAAATGATTTCATCATGGCTTTTGGCAGCCGGGTCGCCATCATAGGCGCCTTTGATGTCTTCAGCCAAAGAAACCCGCAGATCCGGGATTTTCCGGATCACATTCAATGCAACATCATGACCGCTGGGTTCACATTCAGTGCAGGCCTGGCCGTAACGAAGGCAATCATGCCGCAAGACATGGATGATCTGTTCGGAAAGGATATCGTAGAGTTTGGATATGCCCTGGCCAAGGCTGAAAACAAGGTTGGCCCCGTCTACTTTTTCACTTGAAAAATAGCCCGGAAAAAGGACTTCCCTGAATTTATCAATCATTTCCTTTACAGAGGTTGAAAAATGAATGGGTTCATCTCCGATATGGGCAAAACACCGCTTGTCGTCCATGGAGGCAAGAATTTTATTGATTACGCCCGGCAGCTCTTTTCGGTGATCTGAAGCATTTTCCCTGCCGGTTCTGCATAAATTGTTAATGATAAAATCATCCATATATTCACTTCCTTGTTCAGGGTTCAAAAAAACTTTTAAATACTTTGCAATTGGTGCATTCTTCCATTTTGTCTTCCCAGGAGTTCTGGGCTTCCCCACTGCATTTGGTCCCATTGATGAACCAGCAAAGCTCACCGGAATTAAATTCAAAGGCCGGGCATTTTTTCTGTCTTTTTTCAGGGCATTTCAAAATATCCCAGCATTTATCCGTTAATTTCCCTGTGTTCAGCAAAACCCTGGAAAAAAGAAAAAGAAGCTGGCGCTCAACATGATGCGGGATTTTGCGCCACCCTTGTTCATAGCTGTGGATGGCTTTTATGGAAACACCCAGTAGCTGGGCCATTTCCTTTTGTGTTTTATTGAGTTTCGCCCTGATGTCTTTAAATTTTTCGCTTTCCATTCTTACTCTTTGTTCAGAAATAGTTTCGTATTCCATGCTTAATGACCCATAAAATATACCACAGAGTAGGAGCTGTCAATGACAAAACAGGGGGCAGGAAGGAAGATTTTAAATTAAAAATTATAGGGTTAGCTTGACGGAGGATCGAATTGCATTACTTTGTTTTCAAAATCAAAAAAGATAATGAAAGGTGATCTATGAAACTTGATAAACTCACGGTGAAATCACAGGAACTTGTGCAGTCTGCCCATGATATGGCGGAAAAATCCGGCAATCAGGCTATTGAACCGATTCATTTTTTAAAAGCCATGACAGAGGATGATCAGGGGATTGTATTATCCATATTAAAAAGGATTGGCATTGAAATTGAAAGTTTGAAAAGAGATGTCAAGAACGCTGTTGAGCGGCTTCCAACCGTGTCCGGACCTGCCACTGTCTATCTTTCCCAGGATGGCAAAAAGATATTGGACCAGTCTTTTTCAGAAGCTGAAAAAATGAAGGACCAGTATGTGAGCCTTGAGCATATCCTTCTGGCCCTTGCCGGCCAGAAAGGGGAGGCATTGAATACTCTGAAAAAAAATGGAGTTTCGCGGGAAGCCATATTGACGGTGCTCAAAGACATCCGTGGAAACCAGAGCGTGACGGATCAGAATCCTGAAGAAAAATACCAGGCCCTTGAAAAATTCGGCCGGGATTTGACCCGGCTGGCCCGGGATGGAAAACTGGACCCGGTCATTGGCAGGGATGAAGAAATCCGGCGCATTGTCCAAGTCCTGTCAAGACGCAGGAAAAACAACCCGGTTCTGATTGGTGAACCGGGCGTAGGCAAAACCGCCATTGTGGAAGGCCTGGCACAGAGAATCGTTGAAGGGGATGTATCGGATTCCCTTAAAAACCGGCGGGTCATTGCCCTTGATATGGGCGCGCTTGTGGCTGGCGCCAAATTCCGGGGCGAGTTTGAAGAACGTTTGAAAGCCGTCTTAAAAGAAGTGGAAGCAGCCGAAGGCGAGATCGTTCTTTTTATTGATGAGCTGCATACGGTGGTGGGCGCAGGAGCGGCTGAAGGTTCCGTGGATGCGTCCAATATGCTCAAACCTGCCCTTGCCAGGGGGACACTGCGGTGTGTGGGTGCCACTACCCTGAATGAATATAGAAAATATATTGAAAAAGACGCGGCTCTTGAACGGCGATTCCAACCGGTTCTTGCAAAGGAGCCCAGTGTTGAGGACACCATTTCCATTTTAAGGGGGTTAAAGGAAAAATATGAGGTCCATCACGGCATCCGGATCAAGGATTCAGCCCTTGTGGCTGCCGCCACCCTGTCCAACCGGTATATTGCCGACCGGTTTTTGCCGGACAAGGCCGTGGACCTGATTGATGAATGCGCATCCCGTTTAAGGATCGAAATAGATTCCATGCCCATGGAGATTGACGAGATCCAGCGCAAAATCACCCAGGCCCAGATTGAGCGTCAGGCTCTCATCAAGGAAAAAGACAGAGCATCATCGGAGCGGCTTGAAAAATTGGAAAAAGATATTGCCGCCATGCAGGAAGAAGTGGGCCCCATGAAGCTTCACTGGGACAATGAAAAAAAGATCATCCAGGAGATCAGCGCTATTCGGGAAGAGATTGACCGATATCAGACCGAGGCCCATGTGGCGGAACGAAACGGGGATCTGGAAACCGTGGCCAAAATTCGGTATGGCACCATTGGGCAGCTGCAACGCAATCTTGAAGAAAAAAAACAGGCGCTTAACAGTCTGCAAAAAGACAAACGGATGCTCAAAGAAGATGTGGATGAGACAGATGTGGCTGAAGTGGTTTCATCCTGGACCGGCATCCCGGTATCCAAGATGCTCAAAGGAGAACAGGAAAAACTCGTTCAGATGGAGAGCTATATCAAAAAACGGGTCATTGGTCAGGAAAAAGCCATCGATGCGGTCTCCAATGCAGTCCGCCGGGCCAGATCCGGGCTTCAGCCCGAAGACCGGCCCATCGGCACCTTTATTTTCATGGGCCCAACAGGTGTCGGTAAAACAGAGCTGGCCAAATCTCTGGCAGAATTCATGTTTGACTCCAATCAGGCCATGATCCGGGTGGACATGTCCGAATACATGGAAAAGCATTCCGTAGCAAGGCTCATCGGAGCTCCCCCGGGATATGTGGGGTATGATGAAGGGGGTTATCTCACCGAAGCTGTCCGAAGACGGCCTTATTCGGTCATTCTCTTTGATGAAATAGAAAAAGCGCACCAGGATGTGTTTAATGTATTGCTCCAGGTTCTGGATGACGGCAGAATGACGGACGGCCATGGCCGCACCGTGGATTTCAAAAACACCATTATTATCATGACCTCCAATGTGGGCTCACGTCTTCTCCAGGAAGTCGGAATCCACGGTTTTGATAATGAAGAGGTCCGGCAGGGGATTGATCATGCCTTAAAAGAAGCCTTCCGACCTGAATTTTTAAACCGGATTGATGAAATCATCACCTTCCATGCTTTAACCATGGAGAATATCCAGAAGATTGCCGCCATCCAGATTGAAAAGCTCAACAAACGGCTCAAATCCCGGAATCTTTCCATTATTCTCGATGAAAAGGCCATGCAGCACCTGGCCCAAAAAGGGTATGATCCGGTATTCGGGGCCCGTCCCTTGAAACGGGTCATCCAGCAGGAGCTTGAAAATCCTTTGTCTCTCGCAATTTTAAAGGGTGAATTCAGCCCGGATGAAGTTATCCGGTTTGGGTTTGATGAAATGCAAAAAAAATTGAAAATCCTGAATTCATAAGAAACAAAATGTGAAATTTCCGGAAAGGAAGCACAGTCTTTAAAAGCTTTCAGATCTGATCTGCATAATCTTTCAATTCTTCATATTGGGTCAGAAATCTGTAAAGGGTTGCTCTTCCAACACCCAATACCCTGGCAGCCTTAGATTTATTGCCGCCGGTCTTTTGAATGGCTGTCTTTACTGATTCAAGATCCAATTTCCCTTTGAGGGGTATCATTTCGGGTTGAATGTGATGCCTTTCAGGAGCCTTAACCGAGGTCCTGATGAAAATATCCCTTCCCTGGGTGATTTCCAGGGGAAGATCAGAGGGAAGGATTTTGTTTCCGCGGCACCGCACCACGGAAAACTGGATCACGTTTTTTAATTCCCTGACATTGCCGGGCCAGTGGTAATCCATCAGGATGTCAAGGCTTTCTGTCGAAAGTTCCGGAACAGGGTTGCTGCTTTCCTGTTCTGCTTCCTTTAGAAAATGAGCAGCCAGAAGAGGGATATCGCTTTTTCTCTGTCTTAAAGGCGGCAGGTGGATGGGTATGACATTGAGTCGGTAAAAAAGGTCTTCCCTGAACCGGCCGGCCTTGACCTCATCTTTCAGATTTTTGTTGGCTGCACTGATGATCCGGACATCTACTGAGACCTTTTTTTCTCCGCCGACTTTTTCAAAGGTTCCTTCCTGTAGAAATCTTAGCAATTTGACCTGAGTTTTCAGCGGCAGGTCGGCCACCTCATCCAGAAACAGGGTTCCCTTGTGGGCCAACTCAAACCGCCCTTTCCGGTCTTTGATGGCCCCTGAAAATGCACCCTTGACATGACCGAACAATTCGCTTTCCACAATGCCTTCAGGAATGGCCCCGCAGTTGACCGGCACAAAGGTTCCGTTTCCGTAAGCGCTGATATCATGGATGGCATAAGCCACACGTTCTTTGCCGGTCCCTGTATCGCCGGAAATATGGACCGGGTAATTATAGAGAGCCACATCCCGGATCTGCCGGAAAATATCCTGCATGGTTTTATCTTTGCCGATGATCCCGGCAAAACTGGAAAGGTTCTCGGCTTTCAGGGAAAGGTTGAAGGTTTCCGTCACATCCCTGAAGGATGCAAGGACACCCTTAAACACATTATCAGTGCCGATGATGGCGGAGACGGTCATCTCAAGCTGATGGGCGGAGCCGTCCTTTGCCAGGATACTTAAGGGATATTCTTTTGTCCCTGAAAAACATTCCGGCGGGCCGTCGCAAAAAGAGCATTTCCCGCCGCAAAAAGGAGATTCAAAAACAATATGGCAGTCTTTGCCCATAACTTCTTCTTTAAAATACCCGGTGATTCTTTCAGCTTCTTTATTAAAAACGGTAATGATTCTATCCGGGGTATGAGCAATAATACCGAGTTTCAGGTTATCCAGAACAAGATTCAGATTTTCGTGTTCGAGCAGGGTATGTGTCAAATCCGTCATTTTCGTTTTTCCCATTTATAAAAACATTGGTCCATGATGGCTATTGAAGAGGTAAATGACACATTTGTGTATCAGGTGCAATGGTTTTTAGCAGATTGAACTAAATTTTGCTATTTTTATAGCAGGGAAGGGGGCTGTGAAAGTGGAAAAATCTTCGGCCCAAAGCGATGCTGCTCCGGGCCGAAGAGCTATTCAAATGTGATGCAGTGTCTGGGACAGTTTTTTACGGCTTCATGGATATCTTCGTCCGAGTAGTCATCCAGATAAAGAACATCCACATAGCCTGCGTCATTGATTTTAAATGCATGGGGGGCAAGATCAACACAGATCTCGCAGAGGATGCAGCAGGCCATATCAATGACAGGAGGTTTCATCAAATCAATTTCCATATTATTTGAAATACCTGTTTAAAAGTCCTTCAAAGGCTTTTCCGTGGCGGGCTTCATCTTTGCACATCTCATGAACCGTATCATGGATTGCATCATACCCGAGTTCCTTTGCCCTTGCCGCAATGGCTTTTTTCCCGGTGCAGGCGCCGTTTTCTGCTAGTACCCGTGCAGACAGATTGGTTTTGGTATCCGGCGCCAATACCTCACCCAAAAGCTCGGCAAATTTGGATGCATGTTCAGCTTCTTCAAAAGCGATGCGTTTGTATGCTTCTGCTACTTCGGGATACCCTTCCCGGTCTGCCTGGCGGCTCATGGCAAGATACATACCGACTTCAGTACATTCCCCCATGAAATTGTTCTTCAGGCCCTCAAGTATTTCCGGATCAACCCCTTTGGCAACACCGATGGTATGGCCGTCGGCCCAGACCATTTTGCCTTCCTGGACGGAAAATCTGGATGTGACGGCTCCGCATTGGGGGCATTTTTCCGGGGCTGTTTCGCCATTATAAGAATAGCCGCAAACTGAACAAACATAAGTCTTCATTAATTTTTCTCCTCTCTGGTTGAATTGTTCCACCAGCCTTTCTGCATGTGTGCTGCTTTTTCTTTCTGTGCAAGATCTAAAAGCCGGTAACCGGAATCCAGGAGGATACCATAAAGGACACCGCAATTGGGATCTTCCCTTTCTTCATAACCCGATTGCGCGAGCTTGATCATTTTTTTTGCAAGCTCAATGGTCCGGGCTATGTTTGTATCACATTTTTTTTTCAGCATGGTATTCTTATCTTTCACACACATTTGGCTGATATGGGTTGTTAAAGGTTTTCAATGATAAATTCAATTATCATGCCACAAGGCCTGTTATGCAAAAAATCTTTTTCTTTCACGGTTTTTGGCAATGTCGGACATACGGACTGAGGCAAAGTCCCATCCGGTAAAGAGATCCACAAGGTTGTTATCTGTACTGATATGTTCAGGAACAAGATTTTCTTGAAAAGAGTCTGAATTAAATAAGGCTCTGACACAATACGCCCTTTTTACCGGATCTTTGGAATGCAGATATCCGTACAATAGCTCTTTTGTTTTTCCGCTTAGATCCAGTGGATGGGATTCAAGATAGGTTCCGATTCCCCATAACACTCCCCGCTGAAGCATTTCATGCTCAATATGATTGCCGTTCGGGTCAAGATATGAAAAAAGAATGGACTTATACTCCGGCGCAAGTTCAGGACTCTGGGACAGGATTTCACCCATGGCTTCGGGTGAGCCCCAGCCGATGCCTCCGGATTCATCATTCAGGTTCCACATAAGGCGTCTCATAACAACCCTTGCCTTTTCCATGGTCTGTTTTGCCATTCTTGCGACCAAAACTCCCATGGCGGTAATACTCCGGAATTTGATGACTTCTTTATTATTATAAAAATAAGAAAACAGGGGTCCTACAAGCTGCTCATCAGGAATCAGAGTCAATTTTTCAAGAGCGGTTTTTCTGTCGGTTTCCATAAGAATATTACCGACTTTTTCTTTTGTTTCCCGGCCATAAGCTCTCATCATAACCACCTGGTTTTTGGTATATTTATTCCTTAGTTGAACAACAGCATAAATTGTGCCGGATCATCCATACCGCCTTTTGTCAATCAAATGAAATGAAAGCAACGGCCATGGACAGGCTGATCTGTCTCAGATCGTGGGACATTTTTGTTTCGGGAGACAAATAAAAAACGGATCGATTTTTTAAAATGATTCATTTTTTATGAATTTTAAGGTAAGAATGGCAGTTGTTATGAACCTGAACAGGACATTTTTAAATTATGGAAGAATATCTTTGCCCGACCTATTATATTGAAAGCGACCACCCGGAAATTATTGAATTTGCCGCACAACACAGTCAACCCGGAAAAACCGATACTCAAAAAGCCATAGAAATGTATTATGCCGTCCGGGATACCATCCGGTATAATCCCTACAGCATAGAGCCAAAAAAAGAATCCATGAAGGCAAGCACTATCCTTAAGCGCAGGCATGGGTATTGTGTGGCCAAGGCCGTGGTTCTTGCCGCTTGCCTCAGGAGCCAAAAGATTCCGGCAAGACTCGGCTTTGCCGATGTTCAAAACCACCTGAATACCAAGCGGTTAAGAAAACTCATGGGAACGGATGTCTTTGTGTACCATGGATTCACGGAAATTTTTCTGAATGGAAAATGGGTCAAGGCTACACCGGCATTTAACCTGGAGCTCTGCAACAATTTTAATGTAAAACCCCTTGAGTTCGATGGAACAAAGGATTCCATACTTCATCAATTTGATAAATCAGGGAATCTGCACATGGAATATTTGAAAGACCACGGTAGTTTTTCCGATCTTCCCTGGGATATCATCCTTGCCGAGTCCATGAAACAGTATCCGCTTTATTTTGACGATCTTGAGGTGCGGTCAAAGGATTTTTCAGCAGAAGCCCTGAAAGAAAATCAATAGGGCTTCCTATTGTTTCCGAAAAGCCTCGGATACCTCTTGGGTTAGTCTCAACACCTTTTTTGCAGAATCAAGATCAAGGGAGCCGGTACCGCAGCTGGGCGTAATAAAAGACTGGGCAATGATAGTTTTCTTATCAATTCCTGTTTTTGCAGATAATTCATCCATTTGCCGGTGAAGCAGCCGGATCAGGCCAATGGTGTTCTGTTGGGCAACGAGCTCCGGTTTTGCCGTAGGAATGATCCCCCAGGCCAGAATTTTGCCCTGATTTAAAAACTTTTTTATCATTTCAGGATAAAGGATGAATTTGTCAAAATAGGAAAATGCATCAAAGCTGATAATATCAATGTCTGATCCCAGAAGCATATCCCATTCCGTGTTGGCACAGACATGGACCCCGGTCAGGCCTTTTTCCGAATGGATTTCACGGGAAATTTCCTCAATACCGAGTGCGACGTCTGCTTTGCTGATGGTGATATAGGCTGAGGTTCCGAATCCGGCCAGAGCAGGCTCATCAAGGAAAATAATCGGGAGGGCCCCGCGTTTTGAAAATTCTTTGGCTTGCCATTTTGCGTTCATGGCCAGCTTTTTGATGGCAGCATCTCTGAGTTGATCATGATAGAAAATGTCTTTGTCATGTTCATCTTTTACCGAGGTTCCAAAGGTAATGGGGCCTGTCACCTGACCTTTGAGGGCAATAAAAGGCCTGCCGTTTTCATCCACCTGCCGTAAAAATTCAAAAAACCCTTTTCCCCTTGTACCGGACAGGGCAAACCGTGAATTACCTAGATCTTTTCCGGATTCAGACAGGGTTAGATAGTCCTCAAAAAAAGAAACCATTTCATTATCAAACCCTGGTTTGGATGTATCCAAAAGGTTTTTTTCTGCACTATCAACAAATCCGGGCAGACCAAAAAGAAACTGGCTGATCATGCCTTCTTCCCGGTATTGGGGCAGCTGAACCCAGAGCGGGATATCCGGCGTATGATCAAAAACGAGCTTGAGTGCTGCTGCATGGTCTGTCATGGGAAGGCTGCCAATCAAAAGAGGCAATGCATTGGGCTTGAAATTTTTCATCCGGCGGTTTCCATCTAAAATAAGGATTCTTTTTGTTCATACCATAAAGATCAGATCTATCATAGCATCATCCAATAGGAATGGGAACAAAGAAGATAGGTTATCACAATTATTTAATTCCAAGATTTTCCTTGACAGTCACAGGATATCCATTTATTTTGTCTAATTATTTCAGGTGCTGTACGTGCAGTTAAAAGGGAATCCTGTGAGAATCAGGAACGGGCCCGCCGCTGTAACCGGGGATGAAGGTCACAAATACCACTGTTGATATACTGATGAACGGGAAGGTGTGACTGGTAAAATGATCCGGAAGCCAGAAAACCTGCCTGAATTTTTGATCGTGTTGCTTGCTAGGACCAGGGGCGATCAATAAAATGAGGATGAAAACGGTTCCCATATCAGACTTGTTCTGATATGGGTTTTTTTTTGACACCCGGGCCGGTGTCGATATAGCCTTTAATAGCCAAAGAATAGTATGCAACGATATGGATTGATTACATGGATTTTTGCTTTGGGCCTTTTTCTTGGCGTAACTTTTTTATTTAATCTCATCCCTTTCTTTGATGATGGCTCCAGTGCCTGCGTCATATCTCCTCTGTTTCACATGAAACAACATAGAACAGACAGTCAATCCCCAACCTTATTGATTGCCGAAAAAAATCTGCGCCAAAAGCATCAGGCAGTAACCTGCAAATTATGGCGGCAAATTGAGTAAACTCAAGGCCATATCAAACGAGAGAGTAGGTCTTGTGGTGATCCTTTTCTCTTTTTTCCTTGTGGTGATTATTTTTATTTCACTCTCCATGGGCTATATACGGATTCCGATACCTGATATTTTTTATATTCTTATTACAAACACAATAGGTTTTTTCCCCGAAGTTGAAACGATTAATGAAACCCATTTGGCCGTTATTATGGATGTAAGATTGCCAAGGATATTGTCCTGTGCAGGTGTCGGAGCAGCCCTGGCCCTTTCCGGTGTATTGTTCCAGGGCCTGTTACTAAATCCCCTTGCCGACCCTTATACTCTGGGAGTTTCTGCTGGAGCGGCATTTGGTGCTAGTATTGCCATATTGATGAATTTAAGTAACGCTTTTGTTTCTGTTCCGATTTTTGCTTTTACCGGTGCTTGTCTTACCCTTTTTGCGGTTATTTATTTATCTTATTCTCCTAAAAACCCCATGGCCGGACTTTCTTCCAATAACCTGATTCTATCCGGTGTTATTGTTGCGGCCATTCTTTCTGCCGGGATCAGTTTTTTAAAATTTATTGCCAATGAACAGGTGTCCGTGATTATTTTTTGGCTCATGGGAAGTTTTGCATCCAAGACTTGGCCTAATGTCATAACCATCACTGTTTTTCTTATGGCCGGATTTTTAATTTCCATGTTTTATGCAAGAGATCTCAACCTGATCTCTCTCGGTGCAAAATCCGCCTCAAGTCTTGGTGTGGATTTGAAAAAAGTCATTTTTATTCTGCTCCTTTCAGGTTCACTGCTTGCCGCTGTCTGTGTATCGATTTCAGGGATTATTGGTTTTGTCGGTCTCCTTATTCCCCATATGGTCAGGTTTATCACCGGCCCTGATAATCGAAAACTGATTCCTTTGTCAATGCTGTCCGGGGCTATTTTGCTTCTCTTGGCCGACACGATAACCCGGGCCGTTCTCCCCTATGAAATTCCCATCGGCGTTTTGACCGCTTTGACAGGGGGGCCTGTTTTCTGCTGGATATTTAAAAAGAACCGATTTAAATGAGGACCTATTGAAAATATCGCTTCATAACATTTCCTTTGCATATGGTCATGATTCTCATGATGCCGGAATAATTATCAATGATTTTTCCGGTTCATTCTTTTCCGGTTCATTTTATTCCATCATCGGTCCAAACGGGAGCGGTAAAACCACGCTTCTGGATTTAATTTCCGGTTTTTTGAAACCCTTATCAGGCACAATTGAACTGGATACTAAATCTTTGGTTTTGTTTTCAAAAAAAGAATTGGCAAAGCGTATTTCTGTCGTGTCTCAGGATTATGGCATCAATTTCCCGTTCAGTGTCAAAGACATTGTATTAATGGGGCGTCACCCTTATATTTCCCGATTTTCTCTTCCGTCTGCCGAAGATGTCCAAAAGGCGGAAGATACGATGAGCATCTGTGGTATCATTCATTTGCAGGGCCGCAAGATCAATGAACTTTCCGGCGGGGAAAGGCAGCGGTGCATTTTTGCTAGAGCCTTGTGCCAGGATACTCCCATTCTTCTTCTTGATGAAGCTTTTTCAAATATGGATATTCATCACACCTTACAGCTGCTTCAATTGATAAAAAAATCGGTCAAGGAGAACAATAAACTGGTTATCAGTGTGTTCCACGATCTGAACCTTGCTTCGACCTGGTCTGATTCCATTCTTGTGCTTAAAAAAGGAGAGGTGATGGCCTTTGGCAAATCCGCCGACGTTCTGACAAAAGAAAATATCAAGGATACATTCGAGGTGAATTCTATTGTTGAGTATAATAAACATGTTCGTGCAAAACAGGTGTATTATCCAACCCATTAATTTTATAACCGGGATGATTTTTCTCATCATCTTTCTTTTTTCAGGGCTTTGCCCTGCGCTGACGCTGACCGATCATTATCAGCGTAGAATCACCTTTGACAAGCCTTTTAAAAAGATTATTTCTCTCTATGGGGCCCATACGGAAAATCTTTACTCCCTTGGTCTTGAGAATCAGATTGTCGGCGTATCCACAAATGACACTTTCCCTTTGAGTGTAAACAAAAAACCAAAATTTTCATATCATGATGATCCTGAAAAATTTCTGGCCTTTTCTCCGGACCTTGTACTGATCCGGCCCATGATCGATAATGGATATCCTGAACTGATCCAGCGCCTTGAAAAATCCGGTATTACAGTTGTTTCGCTTCAACCTTCCGATATTGATGAGATGTATGATTACTGGCTAAAACTCGGCATGTTAACCGGGAAAATAGAATCCGCAGAAAAAATGATCCGGGACTTTAAAAATAAAACTGAGCATATTCAATCCTTAACCCGGAATATCCCTTTTAAAAAAAAAGTTTATTTTGAAGCCATCCATAACAAAATGAAAACCTTTACCAAGGGGGCAATGCCCATCTTTGTTCTTGAATCAGCCGGAGGGTTAAATATTGCATCAAAGGCATCTGCATCAAGAGATACAAACATTGCAGTTTATGGCAAAGAACAGCTGCTTTCAAAAGCTCAGGAAATTGATGTGTTTCTTTCCCAAATCGGTGTCATGAATTCCGTGAGCATTGAAGAGATAAAAACCGAACCCGGCTTTAACGTCATCAAGGCCATAAAAAACAATCAGATTTATTTAATCGATGAAAATATCGTTTCCAGGCCTGTACCCAGGCTGTATGAAGGGATGGTCACCATCGGAAAAATACTTTACCCTGATATTTTCACAGAAGAAAAACTGAACAAGGAAATAAAATGAATAAGACCGGAAAACTGTTCGGAGTCGGTGTCGGCCCCGGGGATCCAGAACTTTTAACCATGAAGGCTGTCCGGGTCATCAAAGCAGCAGACATAATTTTTACGGCCGCATCTACCAAAAATAGCTATAGTCTTGCCGTAGAAATAGCCTCATCCTATATTTCAAGGGATATCCCTGTAAACATTCTCTCTTTTCCCATGACCAAAGATATCCGGACATCGGAAACTGCCTGGACTGAGAATGCAAGGATCATTGCAGACACTTTGAAGCAAGGACTGACCGCTGTGTTCCTGACTTTGGGGGACCCCACGACCTATTCCACCTTCGGATATATACTGAAAAAAATGAAATGCATTATGCCGGAGGCAGATATTGAAACCGTCCCCGGGATCACATCCTTTCACGCCGCCTCAGCCCGTCTGAACCGAATACTGGTGGAAGGTGAAGAGTCATTGCTCATTACTTCAGGAGCCTTCGGCGGGGACCGGATAAGAAATGTCCATGGCGTTGAAAATGTTGCCATTGTTAAAGCTTATAAAAATATCAAGGATATTAACCAGGCATTAAAAGACGGGGGCCTTTACAAAAGAAGTGTAGCTGTGTCAAAATGCGGCAGGGAGAATGAAGAGATTATCCATGATATCAGTGAACTTGAAAATAGAGAGCCTGATTACTGGACATTGATCCTTGCTTCAAAATAAAAACCCAATAATTCTTATTTTAGGGTGATTTGATATGAATCCAATAGATATTATCGGAATCGGTCTCGGCCAGGATGACCTGACCTTAAAACACCTAAGCCTGATCCGGGAATGCGACATCCTTGTCGGTGGGGAACGGCACCTTGACTTATTTAAAGATCTTGGCAAAAAAGAAATTGTGATTAAGGGACATATCGCCAAGATCGTTGACTCAATCAGAGAAAAAATGGATCAATATAAAATTGTTGTCCTCGCATCCGGTGACCCGCTTTTCTATGGAATCGGCGCTACCTTGATTCAATATATAGACAGAGCTTGGTTAAACATTCATTCCAATATATCCTCTGTATCTGCCGCCTTTGCAGCCATCAAAGAGTCCTGGCATGACGCCTCAATCGTCAGTCTGCATGGGAGAAAAGAAGCAGAAACCATATCCTTTTCCAGGCTTTCCAAGGAAAATAAAATTGCTTTTCTGACATCTCCTGAAATGAATCCCGGTTATATCTCAGAAATGCTTATGAAAGAAGGGATCTATGATTTCAGGTTCTGCGTTCTGGAAAACCTTGGCCACAAAGATAATGAGAAAATATCATGGTTTGACAATATTGATCTGGTACGACAACAGATTTTTCAGGAACCTAATATTGTGATTCTTTTAAAGCGTCATTTACGGAAAAATCCTGTTTCACGAGAAACATATATCGGGATGGAAGATTCCCTGTTCAAGCATTCAAAGGGGCTGATTACAAAATCTGAAATCCGGTGCGTTACGTTGTCCAGATTAAAGCTCATTAAAAAAGACCATGTGCTCTGGGATATCGGTGCAGGCTCCGGTTCCGTTGGAATCGAGGCCTCCTTTTTAATACCCTGGGGAATGGTTTATGCCATTGAAAAGCATCCGGGCCGGATATCCGATATTGTTCACAATATAAAAAATTTTGATTGTTCCAATGTAAAAGTATTAAATGCTGAATTCCCGGCCGGAGTAGAAGAACTCAGAACCCCGGACAGGATATTTATCGGCGGTGGTGGGGAGAATATGCGTCAAATCATGGAGGTGTGCTGTGAAAAGCTTTCTTCCTACGGCACAATCGTAGTCAACACCGTTCTTTTTCAAACCATTGGAACGGTTAAGGCTTGTCTTGATAAATATAAATTTGTAACCGAAATAACGCAGATTCAGGTGTCCAAATCCAGGACCATGCCTTATGGAGATCGGCTTGAAGCCATGAACCCGGTATGGATTATTTCAGGCTCAAAAAAAGGGTAGGGAACCCAGTATATGGAAAATAGGAACAAGGTTGTTTTTGCAGGGGCAGGTCCGGGTGATCCTGACTTAATAACTGTTAAGGCAATGAATGCTTTGAAAACAGCCGATCTCATAATTTATGCAGGCTCTCTTGTGCCGGAAGCAGTACTATGCTGGAAAGAAAAAGCAGCTGAAGCAATTTCCAGTGAAGACATGGATTTGGTGCAGATAATAGACACTATCCGAAAATATTATGCAGCAGGTAAAAAAGTGATTCGCCTTCACACCGGAGATCCGGCGCTATATGGTGCTATCTTTGAACAAATGCGGGAACTTGAAAAATTGAACATCCCATATGAGGTTATTCCAGGGGTAACAGCGGCTTTTGCCGCATCGGCAAAAATGAAAATGGAATACACCCTTCCCGAAGAAACCCAGACATTGATTCTGACACGAATTTCAGGGCGAACCTTGGTACCGGATTCGGAAGATCTTGATAAGCTTGCTTCCCATCGTTCTTCATTGGTTATTTATTTAAGTATCGGGCATGTGAAAAAAGTGCAGGCCATATTGGAAACCCATTACGGGAAAGAAAATCTTTGTGCTGTTGCATTTAAGGTCAGCCATCCTGAAGAAAAAATAATCTATACGAAGATTAAAGACCTTGCAAAAACCTGTGAAGCAAATCAAATCACCCGGCATGCCCTTATCATTGCAGGCAAATCCGTTGAAGCAAGCATCAATCAAGACACTGTCATATCGTCAAAATTATATGATTCCGGATTTTCCCATGGCTATCGAACCGCAGAAAAATAATTTTTCAGATTATAAACACGCCATCTGGTGTATCACACCTAAGGGAAAGGTGCTGGGTTTAATGATGAAAAAAGCCCTAAAGGATTCGGAATTGCACATGCCGAAAAAACTATTTGACGAATTTGATGATGGAAAAAATATTTTCACATTTGACTCGCTCGGTCTTGAAATTAAAAAAAAATTTAATCGATATTCAGGGCATATTTTTTTATTTTCCACTGGAATTGCCGTAAGGCTTATTGCAGGGCTTTTGAGATCAAAACTTGTTGATCCGGCCGTTGTTGTCGTGGATGATAATGGCAAAAATGCCATCAGTCTTATTTCCGGTCATATCGGCGGCGCCAATGCACTGGCAAAAAAAATTGCAGACATCATCAATGCAAGGCCGGTTATTACAACGGCAACTGATACCAATGGTCTGCCGGCCATTGATCTGATTGCTGTTGAAAAAGGGCTTTATATCGAAACACCGGGGAATATCAAACGTATCAATATGGCATTTCTCAAAGAAGAACCCATCATCTTGTATGACCCTCTGGGACTTATTGAAGCAAGATTGCAGGGAATCGCTCAGGTTACAGGCGCTTATGATGATAAAGAGACTGAAAAGATCTTTTGTTCTCATGAAATCAAATCGGTTTCACGTGAAACCATGGTATTAAGACCTCCTGTATTAAACGTCGGGATTGGCTGCAACAGGGGAACAGGGGGTGAAGAAATATATAATTTTCTCACCCATGTTTTCAAGGAAGCAAATCTGTCCATCCATAGCATTAAACGATTTTCAAGTATTGATCTGAAGGCAGATGAAAAAGGGCTTTTGTCCCTGTCTGAAAAAATGAAGCTGCCCATGGAATTTCATGCCGCAGAAAAACTTAATTCTGTAGAATCCATTCACACCCCATCGGAAATGGTTGAAAAGCATGTTGGTGTTAAAAGCGTTTGCGAGGCCGCTGCCATTTTGTCTGCCGGCAATGGCAATCTCATAGTAACAAAAAAAAAAAACAAGGATGTCACCATTGCCGTGGCAATAAGAAAATGACACTGTATATAATCGGTACAGGACCCGGAGACATCACCCATATGTCAGGAAGGGCCGTTGAAGTTCTCCAGAGAGTGGACTGTGTTGCAGGGTACACCACTTATGTGGATATGATTGCAGAGATTATTAAGGGCAAGGAAATTATATCCACAGGAATGATGAAAGAGGTTGAAAGGGTAGAAAAAGCCATAGAAAAAGCCTTGTCAGGAAAATCCTGCGCCCTTGTTTCCGGAGGAGACCCAGGTATTTATGCCATGGCCGGGCTTGTATTTGAAATTTGTAAAAACAAAGGGATAAAACTTGCAAGAGCCGGAGATAAAAAAGATCAGATGACGGGCGAATCAGAGCTTTTTATTGAAATCGTCCCCGGAATTCCGGCCCTGGCAGCCGGGGCTGCGCTGGCCGGCGCTCCATTAACCCATGATTTTGCGGCAATTTCTTTGAGCGATCTTCTCACCTCCTGGGAAACCATTGAAAAAAGACTTACCTGTGCCGCCATGGCAGATTTTGTCATTGTTATCTACAACCCGAAAAGCAAAAAAAGGGATTGGCAATTAAAACGGGCCCAGGACCTTATCCTTGCTCACAGAGCCAAGACGACCCCTGTGGCCGTGGTTACAGGTGCCATGAGAGAGAATCAGAACATTTCTTTTACAACCCTGGATCGTTTGGAGTCAGAAGATGTGACCATGCAGACAGTAATTTTCATTGGTTCCAGTACATCGGTCCGGTATCTGGATTTTTTGTTTACACCAAGAGGCTATTCACAAAAATATGAAATATAAAATGATCCGAAATTCTCTGGAGGTTTCTGTATGAAAGGGTATATTCAGGTTTATACCGGTAATGGAAAGGGAAAAACAACGGCCAGCCTAGGTCTTGCATTAAGGGCAGCAGGTGCCGGATTAAAGGTATATATTGCGCAATTCCTTAAAAATAGGGAGTATTCGGAAATAAAGGCGTTATCCGGATTTGAGAATATCACCATCGAACAATTCGGGATGGGCAAATTTGTCAAAGGGAATCCTTCAGAGAAAGATATTGCTTCGGGAAAAGCCGGATACCTGAAATTATGTGAAATTTTAAAAGAGAATAAATATGATGTGGTAATTGTTGAAGAAGGAAATGTTGCAGTCATGTGTCATATCCTTTCGGAAAAAGAGATTCTGGATCTCATGGACATGAAACCGGATAATGTGGAACTTGTTATTACAGGCCGAGGAGCCACAAAAGCCGTAATCGAAAAAGCAGATCTTGTTACGGAAATGCAGGAAATAAAACACTACTATAAAAAGGGTGTTACGGCTCGTGTCGGGATTGAAAAATGAAAAAAAAGCATATTGCAGTTTTGGGTACGGGGTCGGATGTCGGGAAAAGCATTGTTGCAGCAGCAATTTGCAGATCTCTTGTGGACAAGGGCATCAGGATTGCCCCCTTCAAATCTCAGAACATGTCCAATAATTCAGGGATAACCCCTGATGGCCATGAAATGGGCAGAGCCCAGATTGTGCAGGCAGAGGCATCCAGGATTGCCCCCCATGTATATATGAATCCTATCCTTTTAAAACCGACAGGGGAAAAACAATCTCAGATTATTTTATTTGGAAAAGTACAGGCAAACCTATCCGCCATGGATTATCACAGACAAAAAGGATTCTATTTCAAAAAAGCCTGTGCCGCATTTGATGCGCTGGAACAGACCTGTGAGCGGATTATCCTTGAGGGCGCGGGCTCCTGCGCTGAAGTCAATCTGATGTCCAATGATATTGTCAATTTTCCCATGGCTGAATATGCCGGAGCGGATGTGATTCTTGTAGCCGATATTCACAGGGGAGGGGTTTTTGCACAGATTGTCGGAACCCTGAATTGTTTGCCGCAAAAAAACCGGGACATGGTAAAAGGATTTATCATCAACCGTTTTCGAGGCGATATGGCGCTTTTTAAGGATGGAATTGAATGGATTGAAAAAGAGACCGGGAAAAAAGTATTTGGGGTTTTACCCTGGTATTCCCATTTTAAAATCGATGCTGAAGATTCCGTTGAAATTGAAGAATGCCGGAAGTTTGATGAATTAAGACCGGATATCCCGGCCATAGCCGTCATCCGACTGCCTCACATTGCAAATTTTACCGATTTTCATGCCTTGTCAAAAATTAAAGGGCTCCAAATCGCTTATATTGACCGGCCGGACCACCTCAATAAATTCAAGGCCGTAATCATTCCGGGATCAAAGAATACCCGTTCAGATCTTGAATGGCTTTTGAAAAATTTTCAAGAGCCCCTTGAACGCTACGTCCGGTCAAAAGGCTGTATTTTCGGTATTTGTGGCGGATATCAGATGCTTGGAGAATTTGTAGATGATCCGGAAGGGCTTGAAGGACAACCGGGAAGAACAACCGCATTAGGCCTTTTACCGGTTCAAACGGTATTGAAATCCCCAAAAACCACAACATTGAGTGATTTTGATTGGGAGGGTGTCAAAGGAAAAGGATACGAAATCCATATGGGATCAACTATTCTAAAAAGTGCAAATCCCATGTTAAAAATTGTTAGCAGGAATTCTTCCCCTTGCAATGATGCGGATGGTTGTATGGAAAGAAATAAAAAAATCGCAGGCACCTATATTCATGGCTTTTTTGATTCTTCCCAGGTCTTGTCCAAATGGCTGAAATCCATTGGACTGGATCTCCCATGCCCCAATGAGGACTTTGCCTCATTAAAAGAAAAAAGCTATGGTTTTCTAAAAGAGCATTTTGAAACCCATGTGAATATTGACCCTATCCTTTAATCCGAACCATATAACCGACATTTTTTAAACCCGGCAGGGTATGGGACAATCATCATGAAATCATTTACTTTAACAGTTAAATTCATTATTCTTAGTCCTTAAAAAAACATAACAATCTTTGGAAGCAATTATTGTGGAGCAGTCAAATCAAATTCCAAACATAGCCGAACTTGCCCTTCAATACGGCACCATAAACACTGAACAGTTTCACCACCTCCAGAAACTGTACGCCCTGAAACAAAAGGAAAATTCTTCGATTTCATTGGGTCAGCTGATGTTGAATCTGAATTTTGCAACCCAATATCAGGTCGGACTTTTAAAATTAATAGAAGATTACCTGATCATTAAAAAACAAGGGGAGGTTTTTGGGCGGATAGCCATTGAAAAGGGCTTTGCCACAGAAGAAGAAATTGAAAAAGCGCTTGAACATCAAAAAAAAGAATTCAGGCGGGCAAAATTGAAAAAACTGATCGGTGATATCCTGGTCGAATCCGGTGTCATTACGGTAAAACAGAGAAATTCCATATTAATGGAACAAACTTTTCTTGACACACAAGTTGAAAAAATATTGTCTGAAACACCCCCGGATGGAAATATGCCTGCCCCCGAAATCCCTGCCATTATCGAGAAGGATATTTCAGAGTATGAAAAAAAATTCTTACAGATCAAAGCCCTTGATAGAGAGTTCTCCGCAAGGGTAATTGAAAAAGGGTTTGCCACCGATTCCCAGATCCGGATTGCCCAGAGAGCCCAGGAAGAAGCCTTTGAAAAAGAGAATAGAATTCAGGCCCTTGGTGATTTCATGGTCCGATTCAAGTTCATGAGCGAAGAGCAAAAAAATATTGTTCTGAAAGAACAGCAAAGGCTTGAAGGAATAATCCAAACCGAAGAAAATACCGACCTCACTGTCAGTATCAGCAAAGATAAAATGGAAGCTGCTGTAAAAATAAACAAGAATATTGAAAAATTATCTTTCCAGGATATCCATCATGCGCTTAGGAGCCGGGGGATAAAGTTTGGAATTTATCCGGATGCAATTCTTCAGGGCAATCTGGACATGAAAAACAGTGAATTTATTGCAGCAACTCAGGCATTTTCACTGGACCTGATAAAAAACAGGAAAGTATCTTATTCGTTTAATACCGGCAAAATTGATGCACAGGAAAAAAGAATGGGCGCCACCCTTGCCGAGCAGTCTTTTGGCAGCGAACCCCATATAAAAAAAGATATTTTCGGCAATAGCCTGGAGCAAACCAAAGATCATCATTTATACTTCAGATGTGCATCCGGAACAAGGCTGTCCGATGACCAGACAAAAATATTTGCAGGAAAAACCGGATTTCCATCCCTTTCCGCAGAACGAAAGCTGTATATTCACCCGGCCATTTCCATTCTGGAAGATGTCGATCTTAGACATGGCCCGCTTGAACCCTATGCAAACCTGAAAATTTCCGGTATGTTAACCGGTTCAACCTATCCGGTAACTGCAGGAGATCTTTATGTAAAAGAAATCAGGGATGCCCGGGTGGACGCCATAGGAACCGTCAGATCCGAGTTTGGTATTACCAATTCTTTTATCAGCGCACAGGGGGATGTTCATGCCAAATACCTGCACAATTGCCGGGTTGAAACCTTTGGAAATATTTTTATTGAAAATGAAATAATTGATTCAGAGGTGTTTTCCAGCGGCAAAATAGATTCAAAGCAGTGTCGTGTGGTTTCCTCTACCCTTTTTGCAAAAAAAGGAATAGACCTTTCCGGTGTTGGCGGCAGCAACAGGGCAACTGCCTGTATTATAGGTGCCGGGACGGAACATCATATCCTTGAGAAAGCAGAGGGCCTTAATCGTGAGATCAAAGAAATTTGCTTGCCCCTTGATGAATTAAAACTAAAAAAAGATGAACAGGATAAAAATGCAAATAAAATTTTCCAGAAAATGATCGAGCTGAAACTTTTTCATGATCGGGCAAAAAATAAAAAAGCAGCCCTGTCCAATGAATTCAAAAAGAAAAAAGATTCTGCCAATAAAGAAGAATTAAAAAATATTGTAACTTTGGTCCAGGCGTTTGAAAAAAGAATGGAAGATGCCCTTGGCTCTTTGAAAGAACTGAATGATGCAAAAAAGAAATTTGATAAGGAGTCAAATCTTTTGTATCAGAAAATCAAAAAACTTGAACCAGATATAGAGAAAAGGGTTTTTGAACTTAAAACAGATATGCTTGCTCTTTTTGAATGGGCAAAAAAGCAGGAAAGCCGGTCCAATATTAAAATTAGAAAACAGGCTTTTTCCGGAACCATATTTAAAGGGGTATATTCATCCTTGACCATTGAAATCGAGCTAACCGATTTTTCAGTGACGGAAAAGCAAAAGACATCTGCTGAATTTGAACTGGTGATTGAAAAACATTAATACTGGAATGGTTCAAAAGCGATCATCTTATGAATAGCACCGAAAGATGTAAGTGTGCTTTGGAAAAGGCCTATCCCGGAAACAGAAAAATCCGGCGTGCGGAAATTTTGAAAATCTTTGATCAATTTGATAATGGTATTCGGGAGAACTCTTTGTTTCATCCGGGCCAATGTCAGATGGGGCGTAAATCTTTTTTCTTCTTTTTTGATCCCCATATCTTTAAAAAGAACGGAATCCAAACCGGCAGCAAGGGCTTCAAGTCGATCCGTCTCTCCCCTTATGCCGGACCAGATAATGCGGGGATGTTTAACTGAGGGGAAAGCGCCGATACCGGAAGTAAAAAGAGTATGCGGCAAAACCCCCTGAACCGATTTTTTCAGGCATTTTTCAACAGCATCAAGGTCATCCGGAAAAATATTGCCCAGAAATTTTAAAGTGAGGTGAAAGGTTTCAGGATTCGGAAAAGAGGCAGTTATCCCCAAATTTGAAATTTTCCCTTGCAGATCTGCCAAGGTTGATTTGACAGAATCCGGAAGCTGTATGGCAATAAATGAGCGGATATGCTGACGATTCTCTATCATTTTCTCTTTTTATTCACAAATCCGAGTAAAACCCTGTATGGGCCGGGTGTCCCCGGCGGAATCAATGCAACACGATCATTGTCCTGAAGGATCGTATCAAATGAAGAGACTTTCCCGTTGATGAATACCGCCTCGACATCTTCCGGGGCAAGGCCGACCTGCGCGATGAGGTCTTCTGCCCTGGTTTCCCGGTTTATTATCATAGAAGCATCCGAACATGGGACTTGCATATCCTTTAGTTTTTTCTGCAAAAACGAAAATGCATTAAATATGATTTTCGGCATATGGAATTACCCCCTGTTTAATGGCTACGGATATATTACCATGACCCCTGAAACAGAGGCAAGGGTGATGACAATTTGAGCGGTTATGCATATCATTCCTGCAGCCCTATTGAAAAACTCAATCCCAGCAGGTATAGTTTGCTCATGCGTCTTCGAATCATCATATTGATTCTTTCATTGCTGGCATTTATATCAGCATCAGCCGGCGGTTTTTTATATTATCATTCCTTCAGAAATGCCGCACTGGGAAAAATTGAAACCGACGCCTTCTCCCGTCTCCATATTTTAACAGATCAGCTTTCTTTCTATTTTTCCGAGCATAACAAATCCGTTAAAACCCTTTCAGGGATAAAAGAATTAACCCATGCACTTGAAGCCTTGGATGCTGATTCAATTCAAAGTGCAAACCTGATCCTTGATCATTTTACGGCATCGCTTGGCCTCGAAGTCAGCTATCTCATGGATAAAACCGGAACAACCATTTGTTCCAGCAATCGAAATTCCGAAAGCAGTTTTGTGGGAAATGATTTTTCCTTCAGGCCCTATTTCAAAAATGCTATTTCCGGTATTCCGTCTACCTATCTTGCCCTTGGCACAACATCCAGGATAAGGGGTGTGTATCACTCTTACCCGGTCTATAATTCCTTTCATACCGACATCATCGGGGTTGCCGTTATCAAAGCATCTGTGGAATTTGTGGAAACAAAGCTATTTCCGGAATCTGATGAAATTTTACTTTTTGTTGACCCGAGCGGCCTTATTTTCATTTCAAACAGAAATGAATTCCAGTTTAAATTTTTATTTGAGATTGATGAAGAAAAAACCAGGGAAATCGTTGATTCAAGGCAATTTGGTGATGGCCCCTGGCCTTGGGCCGGATTTTTAAAAAATCAGGAAGGGGGTGTCACGGATCAGAACCGGGTGAAATATCTTTTTTCCAGCCTGGATATTAATAATTATCCCGGCTGGAAAATTATCAGCTTAAGAGATTACAAAGATATAGAAAAACTGTTGTCGGAACCTTTTTTCAGGGTTATCGGACCTGCCGTCACATCAATACTGATGCTGACCGGAATTCTGGTGTTGATTCTTTATCGCCTTGGAATAAAGGAAATCACCAGGCGGAAAAAAACTGAAAAAGAATTGAGATTCAGCGAAGAGAGGTATCGGCACATCTATCATAAAACCCCGGTCATGCTGCATTCAATTGACACGGAGGGCATTATTATAGGTGTATCCGATCACTGGGTGGAGGTGATGGGATATGACAGAAAAGAAGTGGTCGGGACACCGCTCATCAATTTTTTTACCCCTGAGTCAAAAAAATATGCCCTTAATGTGGTTTTTCCTGAATTTTTCAGTACCGGTTTTTGCAAAGACATCCCCTATTCCTATATAAAAAAAAGCGGAGAGATAATGGATATCATGCTTTCCTGCTATGGGGTCAGGGATGAAACCGGAAAGATTATTCGTTCTCTTGCCGTCAGCGTGGATGTTACGGAAAAAAACCGTGCCCAGAAAGAACTTCAGATTGCAAAGGAACAATTGTCTCAGCATTCTCTTGACCTGGAACGCCAGGTCAAAAAAAGGACGGCCCAGCTTGAAAAAGCCCAGGAGAACCTTAAAAATTTGTCAAAAAATATCATTGCCTCCCAGGAAAGAGAAAAAGCCCTTGTTGCAAGGGAGCTTCATGACCATCTGGGGCAGGTATTGACAGCTCTGAGAATCGATGCCGTTTGGGTTGAAAAAATTCTTTCAGGAATTGATGCGGATGCAGGCACCCGGGTCGAAAAAATGTGTTCTCTCATTGATGATACCATCAATGATGTCAGGGCCATGGCTTATCGTTTGAGACCGAGAGTTCTCGATGATTTGGGGCTTTCCGACGCATTGGAATCCCTTCTGGCTGATTTTGAAAAACGATCTAATGTGCCCTGCATCTTCAGGCAGGGGATCATCCCAAAGATAGACGACACGCTGGCTACCGCTCTTTACCGCATCGGTCAGGAAGCGGTAACCAATGCTCTTCGCCATTCCAATGCCACCATTGTCACGGTTGAGCTTGAAACCGATGAGGAAGGTATTATTCTGACCATAAAAGATAATGGCAGCGGATTTGATCCCTTTGGGCATAAAGAGTCAAAAGGCTTTGGTCTTGAAGGGATGAAAGAGAGAGCCGGTCTTGTGGGCGGGCGGCTCGACATTTCTTCTCAGCCTGGGGGTGGCACAACCGTGTCTTGTAAAGTAAAAGTGAAAGGATAATGTATGATCAAAGTGCTTCTTGCCGATGACCACAGTATTGTCCGGGAAGGATTGAGAAAGGTTCTGGAAGACAGCGGGGAAATAGAAGTGATTGCAGAGGCGGCAGATGGAGAAACAGCTCTTGATAAAGCCATGAATACAAAACCGGATGTGGCCGTCATTGATATTTCCATGCCGGGCATGGACGGGCTGGAAGTGGTCACAAGGCTTAAAAGTTATTGTTCAAAAGTGCCGGTCCTCATTTTAACCATGCACGATGAAGAGCAATATGTCATAAGGGCTGTTGAAGCCGGTGCCATGGGCTATGTAACCAAACAGTCCGCCCCTGAACAGCTGGTGGCCGCGGTTAAAAAAATCCATGCCGGTGGAAGATACCTTACTGAAAAAGCCGGCGAAGCACTTGCACTAAGGGTTCTTCGCGGGACAAAAACCCAGACGCTTACCGAATCCTTGTCCATGAGGGAGCTTCAGGTTCTCAGGAAACTTGCCCTGGGGGCAACAAATAAGGAGATTGCCGTCACTTATCATATAAGTGTAAAAACCGTTGATACCTATCGCTCAAGAATCTTAAAAAAATTAAATTTAAGAAATAATGCGGAATTATCCCGGTACGCCATCCAGAACAGGCTTGTGGAACTGTAATCTAATGGTTCAGTCTGTCGAAATTTGCAAATATTTTATTCAGTGTGGCCCTGCATTGGGTAATCTCATCCGCTCCGATTCCCTGTTCAGCTTCTTTCAGCAAATCCTCAACAATAGCAATCAGATCTGCTTTAAATTCTTTTGCCTTATGGGTCAGGTAAATCAGTTTACTTCGTTTATCACTCCTGTCCGGAATCCTTAAGACAATATTCTTTTTTTCAAGGACATTTAAAAGCCTTGTAATGGCCGCCTTGTCTTTAACTGCAATATTGGCCAGTTCCTGCTGGGTCTGACCGTCCCTTCTGTAAAGGTGAACCAGAATGCTCCACTGCTCATAACTGACATCAAATCCTGAGGCTGAAAATTTATTTGTCAGCCTTTTCATGATGGATCGGGATGTACGGCCCACGAGATATGCAATAGACGAATCAATAACTTTTTCAAATATTTCCATATAATCTAATCTTTGTTTAATATTAACAAAATAACAATATGTACGAATAAGCGGTAAATATCCGCATGCTTAAGAATTTATCTTATAATTAAGCCTGGTTCAGACAACTATGGTATAAAACAGTTGATGATGCAACCAGTTTTTTTATATTGATAAAAAAAAAATTTAAACAAGAACGATAAGAAAATATCTGAGTTTGATGCAAAGAAGTTTTTTTAAGATTAAATAATTTGATCTGTTGAAGACAGGAGACGAGAAAATCTCTCACCGTTTCGGGAAAAGTTTTTATAAAATGCAATGCAGCGTTTGACAATTTCGAGGACCTGATCATGGGAGTGGATTCCACCGACTTCCATGGCCAGCCTGGGGTGACGCCCGAGGCGCCCGCCCAAGAGGACCCTGAACCCTTTTTGTTTTTCAGTCAACGTGCCGGTGGGGCAAGCGCTGATGCATTTTGCACACACAAGACATCGACGCTCATCAATGAGGGGACTCTGATTTGTTTCATCCAGTTCAATGGCATTTTCATCACAGGCGCTGACGCAGGACCCGCAACGGGTGCAGACCTCATGGGAAACCCCTGGAAGGACAGCCCCGATGATGCCGATATCGGCAATCTGGGGTCTTGAGCAGGCATTGGGGCAATCACAAAGCGATACCTTAAATTCATGATGAAATTTTAAATCCCCTTTGACATTCTTTTTTAAAAATTCCAGAAGTCTTTCTTTTTCAAAGATTTTTTCAATCTCCTGGGACAGCCGGGTGACCGAATTTGCCGAATTCGGACACCCGGAGCTGCCAAAGCAGGTGCTGATCTCATACCCTTTGATTTCCTTTTCCATCCCGCCTTTGGATAAGAATTTCTTTTTGAGTTCTTCCACATCCAAAAGCTCTACCAGCTCTTTTCCTTTTTGTGCCACATGGTCTTCAACCTTTTGAATGACCTTTTTTCTCACAAAAAAGGGAACCTTCTTAATGGTGGCCTCTGCTTCTTTAGACCATTTCATGCAAGGATTTCTCCTCTTGCACTGACCACTACTTCCTTAAATGGAATCTCAACCCCGGATTTGGCAAGGGCCTTTTTCACAATGATGGGAAGTGCTGAACAGCAGGGAACTTCCATGACAACAGAGGTAATGCTTTTAATCTGGGACACTGCAAAAACCTTGGAAAGCTTTTCAATATATTCTTCTGCATTGTCAAATTTGGGGCATCCAATCATGACAGCTTTTCCCTTCAAAAAATCAGCGTGAAAGGTGGGATAGGCCACGGGTACACAATCTGCTGCAATCAAAAGATCGGCGTTTTTCAGGAACGGGGCGCCCGGAGGAACCAGCCTGATCTGAACCGGCCAGTGGCCCAAAGCTGACTTGCCTCCGGAAAGCTGGACAGAAGGTTTGTTGGCACACCCGCAGGCATCTGCCGCACTTGCCATGTGAAAGGTTTTGACAGCTGCCGAAGGACATCCGCAGGCAGCCGGTTTTACCTCTTCTTTGGCAGTCTTCTTATGTTTGAGCAATTCTTCAACCGCCTTTTCATCAAAATCGTCTGCTTCCCGCTCAATGATTTTCAAGGCATCTTCCGGGCAATCCCCGATGCAGGCACCAAGCCCGTCGCAATATTTGTCGGCAATGACTTTGGCTTTGCCGTCGATAATCTGAATGGCCCCTTCGGCACAGGCAATGACGCAATTGCCGCATCCAGTGCATTTTTCTTCATCAATTTGGATTATTTTTCTCATTATTTTCATGAAAGTCTCCTTTTATATATCAGCTCGAACAATACTGAGTATTATCCGGCAGTGGTTTCTATTTTGTCTCAATCAACACTTGCCTTGCCAGTTCTTTTCCGGCAGCAGTTATAAAAATCCGGTCCAGTTTGGCAGAAAATTCCACGTCTTCAACACCGGCTTTTCTTTCACAGGCAGACATATAGGCCAGTTGATCCGCATCATACAGGACTTTGTGATTCGAATCGTTATTTTCATCCGGGCGGCCGTGGTTGCCGACGATTCCGACAATTTCATCAATCAATTCTTGTTTGGCGCCCATTTTTTTCATGAGGGTTTCAGCCACTATAGGGCTTTCTTTTGCTATATCTTCGGGTTTATCCGAGCCATATTTTTCCAGGGCATTCTTAACGCCGATGTCATAGAGATAGGCTGCGCAGAGAATGACGGGAAGGTTTGCCTTTTCCTTTTTACCGAGCTTCTCGGCATAATTGGCAACTTTTGCCGCATGTCCGATGCGTTTAAAATCAGGGCCCAGATATCGCTTCATTTCAACAGCCACGCGGTCTTTAAAAAGATCATCCCGTTTGGCCACAAATTCTTCAGGCAAGGTGCCAAGGCATTGTTCTGCAAATTTGCAATAGGAGGCGCAGCCAAAATCCATGTTGGGGTTGACGATCTTTTTATGACAGCTTGAACATCTTCGCGTGGCATCATCCTTGAAAAATTCCATGGGGCTGCCGCATTCCGGACATTCGGTTTCAAAAATCGCTTCCTTATTCCAGTATTGGGTATCCTGTCCAGGGCATTTCATGTTCAACCTCCTTTATCAATCAAATCAAACTTCTTTTTCATGGCCGGCGCAGGATGAATTCCTGCACCGGCCGATAGTCATACCCTATTTACCCTGCATCATGGCAGCAACATCTGCCTCAGGTTCGGTTATGGGTTTGATATTAAAATTTTTCACCAGCACATCCAGTACGGCCGGAGAAACAAAAGCCGGCAACGTGGGCCCAAGACGAATGCCTTTAACACCCAGGTGCAGCAGGGCCAGAAGAACCGCAACGGCTTTTTGTTCATACCAGCCGATATCAAAGGAGATCGGCAGCTCGTTGATATCGCTGAGACCAAACACTTCTTTCAGTTTAAGTGCAATCACGGCCAGGGAATAACAGTCATTGCACTGTCCGGCATCCAGAACCCTTGGAATTCCGCCGATATCGCCGAGGTTGAGTTTATTATATCTGTATTTGGCGCATCCGGCAGTCAGGATAACGGCATCCTTGGGAAGCTTTTCAGCCACTTCGGTAAAATAATTTCTGTCTTTCTGGCGACCGTCACATCCGGCCATGACGACAAAGCGTTTGATGGCGCCGGATTTAACCGCACCCACCACCTTGTCGGCCAGGGCCAGCACCTGGTTGTGGGCAAACCCGCCCACAATTTTCCCGGTTTCAATCTGGGTGGGCGGGTTGCATGCTTTGGCTTTTTCAATGATGGCGGAAAAATCCTTTGCTTTTCCATTGACCCGCTCCGGAATGTGAGGGGTATCCGGATAAGAGGCTACGCCCGTTGTAAACAGCCTGTCCTGATAAGTGTTTTTCTTTTTTAGAGGAACAAGACAGTTGGTGGTCATGAGGATGGGGCCGTTAAAGGTCTCAAATTCTTCATTCTGGTGCCACCAGGAATTGCCGTAATTGCCCTTGAGGTGAGCAAATTTCTTAAAGGCCGGATAATAATTGGCCGGCAGCATTTCCCCATGGGTGTAAACATCCACGCCGGTTCCCTCAGTTTGTTTTAAAAGTTCTTCCATATCTTTAAGATCGTGACCGGAGATCAATATTCCAGGATTTGACCCTACGCCGATATTGACTTCCGTCAGTTCCGGATTTCCATAGGCCGTTGTATTGGCCTGATCCAGGGCAGCAAGCGTCGTGACCGTAATTTCCCCTGCTTTGAGAACTTTTCCCACCATTTCATCCACAGAAAGATCCTGGGTCGTGGAAGCAAGTGCATCATAAAGGAAATTCCAGATTTCATCCTTTGTAACACCCAGAACCGCTGCATGATCTGCATAGGCAGATATTCCCTTGAGCCCCAGGATGAGGAGTTCCCTTAAAGATCTTACATCTGGGTTGGCTGTTGCCAGTATACCGACGGCAGTGGCTTTTGCCTTGAACCCTGCGACATCATTGGAATACCAGGTGGCACTCTCATGAAGATCGGAGCCGATTTTTCCTTTTACCGATTCAAACAGCTCTTTTTTCAGGGCCTGGGCTCTGTTGATCCATTGAATCAGATTCTCATCATTAAAATTTGCATTGGTGATGGTTGTAAAAAGACCCTGGGCAATAAATCTTCCTGTCTTTTCCGGAACTTTTACACCGGCGACCTGGGCTTTATTTGCAATAACGGCAATGCCTTTAAGATTATAGATCAACAGATCCTGAAGATCTGATGTGTCACTTTCTTTTCCACACATTCCCTTGATTGTGCATCCCTCGCCTTTTGCAGCTTCCTGACATTGAAAACAGAACATTTTAATTCTCCTTATATTTTAAGTTAATAAAGCAATTCAAACTTTACATCCTGGTCTGAAATTACTATAAACGAAGACATGGCGCCTTGACCTGGATCAAGTAATCGAATTTTTTTTAAATTTTTTTAAATTATTTTTGCAGAATTTATTTTGGGAGATTATAGATTATCGAAAAGCTGAAAACCATACCCCTTTTTTCAGGACTGTCTGACGACCACCTGAAAAAAATCGCGTCCATTTCCACAACCCTTACTTTTGACAAGGGGGAAATGATCTTCCATGAAGGAGACAAGGGCAATGGCTTTTATATGGTGGAAAAGGGAACCGTCAAAGTATTCAAGCTCTCCTTTGAAGGAAAAGAACAGATCCTTCATATCTACGGCCCCGGCCACACCTTTGGCGAGGTTCCGGTTTTTGAGGGAAAGAATTTTCCGGCATCTTCCATGGCTCTTGAAAAATCCGTGATCATTTTTCTTCCCAGGGAAAAATTTGTAAACCTCATCACCAGCACGCCGGGCCTTGGCATGAACCTTCTGGCCGATCTTTCCAGACGACTGCGTGAATTTACCGTCCAGATAGAAAATTTAAGCTTAAAAGAAGTACCGGCAAGGCTTTCCGCTTATTTTCTGACCCTTTCAAAGGAACAGAAAAACCAGAAAAAAGTGATGCTTCCCATATCCAAAGCCCAGCTTTCCAATTTGATCGGCACCACCCCTGAGACGGTTTCCAGGGTATTAAAAAAAATGATGGATTCCGGTCTGATTGAAGTTCAGACCAAAACCATTGTCATTAAAGATATGGAAGGACTTCAGGACCTGTCCGAGTCAGGGAGTCTGTAACATAATAAAAAAGGAAGTTCCGGGAATATGACCAAAAAGGCTCCATACGTCATCTTTGGAAAAGACCTTGATCCCGGAGCCATCTCCCAGATGGAGGATGCGGTCAGCCTTCCCGTAGCCGTCAAAGGGGCGCTCATGCCCGATGCCCACATGGGGTACGGCCTTCCCATCGGTGGTGTCCTCGCTGTCAAGAATGCCGTCATTCCCTATGCGGTTGGGGTGGATATTGCCTGCCGGATGAAACTGTCCGTGCTTTCCACACCCTTTGAGCATTATGAAATTCACAAAGAGCGTTTTAGACAAGCCATTGAAACCCGGACAAGATTTGGTGTGGGTGAAGAATTTTCAAGGCCCAAACCACATCCGGTCATGGACGAAGACTGGAACATCAGCCCTCTTGTCAGCTCCTTAAAAGACACGGCCCATAAGCAGCTGGGAACCAGCGGATCAGGAAATCATTTTGCCGAATTTGGAAAACTGATCCTTACCCGCGAGGATATCGGTTTAAAACCGGGAGAATACATTGCCTTTTTAACCCATTCCGGCAGCCGGGGGGCAGGCGCACAGATTGCAGATTATTATTCCAATCTTGCCAAACGGCTTCACCCGGAACTTCAAAAGCCTTTGAACAATCTCGCCTGGCTGGACATGAAAAAAGGGGAAGGCATGGAGTATTTCAAAGCCATGGAACTCATGGGCCGGTATGCCTCGGCCAACCATGAGATCATCCACAACGCCGTACTGGATTTTCTTTCGGAAACCCCCCTTGTCACCATTGAAAATCACCATAATTTTGCCTGGAAGGAAAAGATCGGGCTTTTGGATGTGATCGTTCACCGGAAAGGGGCAACACCGGCGGGCAAAGGCGTGCTTGGAATCATCCCCGGCTCCATGGCAGATCCTGGCTTTATCGTAAGGGGGCTTGGAAATGAAGAATCCTTAAAATCAGCTGCCCATGGCGCAGGACGCCGCATGAGCCGGAATGCCGCCATAAAACAGTTTGATTTTAATAATCTTCAGGATATAATGAAGAAAAAACAAATAACATTAATTTCTGCCGGGCTGGATGAAATCCCCATGGCTTACAAGGATATCGAAGATGTCATGAGTCAACAAAAGGGTCTTGTTGAAATCGTGGCAAAATTTGAACCCAAACTTGTAAAAATGGCCCCGCCCGACAGAAAAAGGTCAAAAAGAAGGAGATAAGTATTTTTCATTAACTCTTGCCAAGGAGGAACATATGGGAAAATTACTGAGGATAAACACCAAAGAAAAAACCTTTGGGTTTCAGGAAATGCCAAAAGCATATGCCGGACTGGGGGGACGTGCCCTTACATCCAAAATGATCCTGGATGAAGTACCGGCAACCTGCCATGCTCTTGGAAAATCAAACAAACTCATTTTTGCGCCCGGGATTCTGGCCGGGTCTCCGGCTGCTGATTCAGGCCGGCTGTCCGCTGGTGCAAAATCGCCTTTGACCGGCGGCATCAAAGAGAGCAACGCCGGCGGTCTTGTGTCCCAAAAGCTTGCAAAGCTCGGCATTGCCGCCCTGGTGCTGGAAGACAAACCCCAGGATAATGACTACAGCATCATCGTCGTCAACAAAGACGGGGTCAAGATTCTCCCAGCCGGAGATCTCAACGGCAAGGGCAATTATGCTGTCATGGAAAGCCTGTGGAAAACCTATGGAAAATCCGTGGGCGTGCTCAGCATTGGCCAGGCCGGGGAACAATGCCTGAAAGGGGCCAGCATCAACCAGGCCGATATGAACGGAAGACCGGGGCGGGCCCATGGCCGTGGCGGTTTAGGTGCCGTCATGGGTGCCAAAAAAATCAAAGCCATTGTGGTGGATGATAAGGGTGCCCCGCGAATGGAATTAAAAAACCCGGATGCATTCAAAGCAGCCAATAAAAAATGGGTGGACATGCTGCATAAGCACCCGGTAACGGGGCAAGGACTTCCAGCCCTCGGCACAGCTGTTCTTGTTAATGTCATCAACGAAGCCGGTGCTTTTCCCACAAAGAATTTCAGATCCGGCCGGTTTGAATTTGCCAAAGACATCAGCGGTGAAAAAATGGCCGAACTCATCCAGAAAAGAGGCGGCATAACCACAGAAGGCTGCCATCCGGGTTGTGTGATCAAATGCTCAAACGTATATCACGACAAAAAAGGTGAATATCTGACCTCCGGGTTTGAATATGAAACCATCTGGGCTTTCGGCGCCCATACCACCATTAAAAACCTGGATGATATTGCCATGCTGGACCGGCTCTGTGATGATTTCGGGCTTGATACCATTGAAAT